>CAIMMJ010000316.1 GCA_903842515.1 uncultured Bacteroidota bacterium
AGCTCCACAATTTCTTCATTTGATAAATGGTGACAAAATAAGCAGGCATGAATTACATCAACTTTTGACAAGTGCTTGTAAATGTTTTTATAATCGTCGCAAATAAAATTTAGCTGAGAATTTGGATTTACACTAAGGGCATAACTAACACACGTTTGTTTTAAATCTATTCCAAATAAATTAAGGCTAAATTTTTGTTTTATGTTCCAATTATAAATTCTTTTAAGAGTATCTCCTCCTCCACATCCAATATCTACTAGGGTATATTGTGTGTCTTTTTTTAGTACTATTTTTAAAGCGTCAAAAGTCATTTTATAGCCACCCAACAAGGCGTTTATAACATCTAGTTCTCTTAGGTTTTGATATAAATCTTGCTCAGGAATAAAATCAGCATCCAGCAATTCTTTTTTATTGCTTCTTTCTTTAAACATAGTGCAATTGCATTGTTTCTATACTTAAACCAGGACCAAATGCTGCTGTAAAAATTGTTTCGTTTTTTTTACTATTTACGTTGCTTTCAATAACTTCTTTAAGCACAAACAAAACTGTGGCCGACGACATGTTGCCGTATTTTTTTAGCACTTGATAAGAATGCTGCAATAGTTTTTTATCAATACTTAGTGTCTTGCAGAAATCATCTAAAATTCTTTTTCCTCCGGGATGAATAGCCCAATAATTTATTGAATTTTTATCCAAAGAAATTGTGCTTAAAAAATCTTTTAAACTTCCATTAATTAATTCAGAAACATAGGAAGTTAAATTCATGATAAATCCCTTTTCTGTTATTTGCCAAGCCATTTCTTGCGAGCCTTTGTGGATGAGAAAAGAGTTGAATGATTTTATTTTTAAATTATTGTAGGCGCTCAATTCTGGAGCATTAGATTCAACCAAAACTGCAGCACAACCATCGGCAAATAAGGCAGTAGAAAGAATATAATCGTAAGTATAGTTTTTTTGAAAATGAAGGGTGCAAAGTTCTACGCATACTATTAATACTTTAGAATTTGGAATGCTGTTGCAGATGGAATTGGCATTGTTCAGGGCCAAAATTGCTGCATTGCATCCCATAAAATTTATGCTGCTGCGTTGTGTAGTAGGTTTTAAGTTTAGTTCTTTAATAATTTCTACATCTAAACCTGGAGTAAATAAACCGGTGCATGTAACGGTTATAATGTGTGTAATAGAATCTTTATTTGATTCTAAATTTTTAATTTTTTTAATTGCCTTTATTGCTAACGTTAATGCTTCTGTTTTAAAGCAAGCCATTCTTTGCGATAAAGTTGGCTCAGGTTCTAGGGATGAATTTTTTGAGAAAAAATTAAAGTTTTCGGGGAGGCTGCTGTAATCTGATAATACAGAGTAGCGTGTTTCTATGCCTGCTCTGCTTGACACTGCTTTTATTTTTCTCTTTACTTGTTGGTCCTCTGTTGAGTTTTTAAAAAACGCAGTAATAGTATCTTGTGTATGACAATGCTCAGGAACTGCTGTTTCTATTGCTGTTATATAGCTCACAATTTAATTATTAAGGATAAATAATACGGTAAAACAAAGATTCATGCATAGTGCTGCTATTGAATTCATTGTCATGGTATTTTTAAAATTTGCTTCGGAGTTGTTTTTAACTACTTTAAAAAACCAATAAAAAAAGAAGATAAGAATTGGTGTAAAAAATAGTTGTAGAATATAAAATTGATTTGTTCTTCCAACTTCATTAAAATATAGGAAATAAAATACGTTGCAGACAATAAACATGAATGCTGTAAACAAAAATGTTCCTTTATAACCTAGTTTATAACTTAAACTAATTACACCATCGGCAACATCTTGTTTATGCTGATAAATTTGAGTTAGAGGATAAGCTCCTGCAATTTGCAAAGAGCAAGCAAGCATAATTAAAATATTGGCATTTGTAAGTTGTAATTCAGAGTTTGTGATGCCAATAGTGCACATCAAAAACGTAAATGCTCCCTGAAAAATAACCACAATTAAAAACCCAATTAATGGATATTTTTTTAGTCGTATTTGTTTTGAGCTGTATGCCCTAGACGCCAGTATATAGGCCAAAACACAAATAGAAAATAGTTTATTAACCAAAATAAAAGATAAACCAATTGCAAAAAAATCCATTATTAAAGTTAAATAAAACAATGCTTTGGTAGGCAATGGAGGTTTTTCTAATCCACCAATAGGTGTTTCGTCTCTGTCTATATAGCTGTTGTAGCCATTGCTTGCAGGGTAAACCAATAAATGAATTATTAAAAAAGTATACAGGGCACATAGAGTTTTTGTATTATTGCTTTGGCTTAGAGCCAATAAAAAAATTGGCATCAAGAAAAACGAAAAAGGAATTCGTAAAAGTTTTATGGTGTTTCTATCTGGAATAAGGTACAATTTTTTTAGAATTTAATTATTTACTTTCTAAATATAGCTATAACAAATAACTCTGTAAAAAGATAAAACAAACGCAGAGCAGATAAAACAAATCATTTATTATTGATTGTCTGCCTTAAAAAACGGTTTACTGAACCGTTTTTCTGCAATTAAATTTTAACCTTGTAAACATAAAAATTAAAGGGGACTTAGACTTTTATTGAACCCAAGTCCCATTTGGCGGGGAGTGAGAGATTCGAACTCTCGATAAGCTTTTGGCCTATACACACTTTCCAGGCGTGCTCCTTAAACCACTCGGACAACTCTCCAAAATTTTGAGGCTGCAAATGTATTAAAATATCTTGTCTTTTTTGTGTGGTATGATTTTAAAAAGTAAACAGAATGCTTTAAAAGGTTTTTATTTAGAAAAAACTGTTTAGCTCTACATTTCACCTGCCAAAGATGTTTCAAACAATTGTTTAATTATTTTTTTATTAGAATAATTTCCCAAAAGGTGCATAAGCTTTGCAATGGCAGCTTCTTTAGTTAAATCGGCGCCATTTAATACTCCCATTTCTTGCAATCGTCTGGAGGTTTCGTACAAACCCGGCATTACCTTTCCTTTCATGCACTGAGTTATGTTGGCTATAATTATTCCCTTGTTTATAGCTTTTAATAGTTCATTTAAAAATGTTGCATCAGTAGGAGCATTGCCAGCGCCAAATGTTTCTATTATAACCCCTTTTAGTCCTTTTATGGATAGAATACTTTTTACTACAGAAGAATTTATTCCTGGGAAAATAGTTAAAACTACTACTGAATTTTCTAATGCCTTGTTTAGTTTTAAGGGCTTTGATGGAAGTGCACGAATGTATTGTTTATTAAAATTTAAATTTATTCCGGCTTCGCACAAATGAGGGTAGTTTGGCGATCTAAATGCATCAAAATGTTCTGAATTGTATTTTAAAGTGCGGTTGCCTCTAAAAAGTTTATACTCAAAGTAAATGCAAACTTCGGGAACAATGGCTTTTCCTCTTTGCTTGGCGGCAGCAATTTCTATGGCAGTTATTAAGTTTTCTTTTCCATCAGTTCTAATAACACCAATTGGCAATTGAGAACCAGTTAGCACCACCGGTTTTGAGAGGTTTTGCAGCATAAAACTCAGTGCCGAAGCAGTATAAGCCATAGTATCAGAGCCATGAAGAATTACAAAACCATCAAAACTAGAATAGTTTTCAAAAATTATTTGGCTCAATTCCAACCATATCTTTGGACTCATATTAGAAGAGTCTATGGGCGGACTAAAGGAATGAACTTTGAGCTGAACTTTAAACTTTTTTAGTTCGGGAACCTCGTCTATTAAATGCTCAAAATCAAAAGGATTAAGTGCACCAGTTTCAGGGTCTTGAACCATGCCAATGGTACCGCCCGTGTATATTAGCAAGACCTTTGATTGCAAAGTAAATTTATTTAAAGCGGTTTCTTACGCAATTAAAAAAGCTTTCCAATGCTTCTCCTTCCGAGGGCCATTTGAATTTTATTGCCAAGACTTTTAAATAATCTTCGGCTTCGGCTTTTGTGGTAAATTGGTTTATTTCTTGAATGGAACTGCGGTATTCATCGGCATTGCCCCAAAAGAGCTGGCTTATGAACATGTATTTGTTGTTTAAGGAAATAAAGGAGTTTAAATCTTGCAAGAGAGATTTTTTTTCTACAACAGGTTCACTGGGTTGAATAATTTCTATGCTTGGAGCATTTATTTGTGACGAAGAAACAAGCAATTTCTCGTCTTTAATTTCTACAGACATTGAAGTGTGAGGATCTTGAGCTGCGGTGTTTTCTATCCCCACTTTTGTTTTTTCTAACGTTTCTAAAGGTTTTTGTGCAGTAAAAAAATATCCTTGCTCCTCTAGGTAATGCATGTGGTTATAGACTATTGATTTTTCGTGTAGCTTACGAATCTTTGCTGTAATTAATTCTAATTCAATAGAGGGTATCCTCACTTCCTCATTAATTTTGCTGTAATGAAGCCTGATGCTTTGAATTAATTGTTCTATTTCTACTTGTAATTCTTTCTTGTTCATAAGAAAAACACCTACTTTTACGACAACAAATGTAGGGAAGTTTTTTTTGATTTATACATAAATATTTACACGAACAAAATGTTTCTTGAAAATTTAAAGAGAGAACAAAAGCGAAAAGGTTGGATTGAGGTAATTTGTGGCTCTATGTTTTCGGGCAAAACCGAAGAACTTATTAGAAGGCTAAAGAGGGCAAAATATGCCAAACAAAAAGTAGAAATTTTTAAGCCCAGCGTGGATGTAAGGTACGACGAAGAATCCGTGGTATCTCATGATGCCAATGCAATATTAAGTACACCTGTAAATTCGGCCCAATCTATTTTGTTGCTCACTGGCGAAGTGGACGTGGTGGGAATAGACGAGGCACAGTTTTTTGACAATGGAATTGTAGAAGTATGCAATGCTTTGGCCAACAGAGGTGTAAGGGTAATTGTTGCTGGACTGGACATGGATTTTTTAGGAAACCCATTTGGCCCAATGCCAGGGCTAATTTGCTCGGCAGAATATGTTACCAAAGTTCACGCAGTGTGTGTGTGCTGCGGAAATTTGGCCAACTTTTCGCACCGCAAAACAGCCGACAAATCTCTGGTGGTTTTAGGCGAAACAGAATCATACGAGCCGCTTTGCAGAGATTGTTTTGTGGAGGCAAATAACAACTAAACCACTTGCGGAATTTTAGTTGCTAGCTTTTCTACTAAATTGGAAAGAGGTTTATCTAGCATCATTTTTAGCATGGGATTTATATCAGCATCTATTGATACCAATGCTGTGCATGACTCATCGTTTACGGCCTCAATGTTCACAAACAAAGTAAATTTTATAGGAGTTTTTCCAAACGATTCCATAGAAATTAAATCATTTGCTCTTCGTTCTACAATTTTCATTTGAAGGCTTGCCATACCTTGAATGGTAAAAGAACATTCAGTGTCTGTGGACTGCCAATTTGTAACCTGCTCAGGCATTAGCTTTCCAAAGTTATTGTAGTCCGATAAAAAATTAAAAACTTCCGATTGCGTTTTTTGAACAGTAATTAAATTGCTTTTGTAGTTTGTCATCTTATAGTTTTTTATTGCATCCAAGTTTGTGGATTTCTTCTCCAATTTTCCAACATTGGAATTTGTTCGTTGGTAATAATGCCTGAATCTAAGGCCATGTGAATTAATGTGATGTAGTCGCACAGTGTGCTTATGTTGCAATTGGCAGCACTAAAATTTTCCTCTGCCACCTGAAATCCATAAGAAAATATAGCTACCAGTCCCAACACATTGCATCCAAAATCAGTTAAAACTTTTGTAGCGTTTAGGCTGCTTTGCCCAGTAGATATTAAATCTTCAACCACCACCACTTTTTGTCCTATTTGCACCTGTCCCTCTATTTGGTTTCCCATGCCGTGCTGCTTTGGATTTGGTCTTATGTAAATAAAAGGTAGTCCAAGTTCTTGGGCAACCAAGGCACCTTGGGCAATAGCACCTGTAGCCACACCAGCAATAACATCGGGCTTTCCATATTTTTCTAGAATTAACTTAGAAAGTTCTTGACGTATAAAAGTTCTAACTAAAGGAAAAGAAAGAGAAACTCTATTGTCGCAGTAAATAGGAGATTTCCAACCCGAAGCCCAAGTAAAAGGCTTTAAAGGATTAAGTTTAACTGCCTTTATTTGCAATAGGTACAAAGCAACTCTTTCTGCAATTTGTCTGTCGTTTACCATGAAAAAAATAGTTAACTAAATAATATCTTATTTTAAAACTTGAACAAAGGTGAATAATTTATTTAAATTTGAGCCCGAATGATTGAAATTTATTACAACCATAAACTTTTACAATTAGATACTCATCCACCAGAATTTAAGGATTGGGACAAATGGAACATTGTAAACAATTACACAGGTGTATCAGAGCTATCCGTTTTTTTAGAATTATTAAAAGAAGAACCATATTTACAAAACCTACTTTTTTGGAACAATGATTTAGAAATGATGCTAAATGATTTAACTTCTAATGTGATGCTAGTAGAAGCTGCAGGTGGTATTGTTGAAAATAAAAACGGCGATTTCTTGTTTATAAAAAGATTAGGAAAGTGGGATTTACCAAAAGGAAAAATAGAAAAGGGAGAAAGCATACAAGAAACTGCTCTGCGTGAGATAGAAGAAGAATGTGGAATTGGTAATTTAGAATTGGGCTCAAAAATTTGCAATACCTATCATTTCTATTTGGAAAAGGATAGCTTACTTTTAAAAAAATCGTATTGGTTTAGGGTTAATTATAATGGCAATGATTTGAATTTGATACCGCAAGAAAACGAGAATATTACTGAAGCAAAATGGTTAAATAAATCAGATATCGCTCAAATAAAAAACAATACTTACCCCAGCATTTTAAACATATTAGCAGCAATTAATTTATAGAAAATGTTTATGCAATTAAAAGTAAATAAATCCTTGATAGGAGCATTTGCAGTGCTTGTATTAATTACAGCATGTGAAGAAGAAGTAAAAGAGAAAAAGGTAGAAGCAATAAAAACAAAAAAGGTTTTTACTAATTCTTGCGAACCCAATCAAGTGTGGACTGGCGAGGAAACTATATCAAAAAACACTGTGAAAAGAAGTGGGGATTTTTCATCCAAAATGAACAAGGATGTTGAGTTTGGAATGGGCTTAAGAAAAAGGTGTGATGAAATTTCAAAATTTCCAACAAAAAAGATAATTGTAGGTTTATGGATAAATTGCCCTGATTCCTTACTTGATGCAAAAATTGTTGTATCTGCAGACGATGAGAAGGGAAACATTTTTTGGAGTGGATTCCCAATTAATAAATCAGTAAAGAAAACAAACGAGTGGGTTTATTTAGAGCATACAATAGATTTTCCAATTGCTTTACATCCTAAAAACTACATATCGGTTTATGTGTGGAATCCAAAAAAGGAATTGTTTTACGTAGACGATTGGAAGATAGAATTTAGTAATTAAATAGTTATGTTAGTTTTATTTGTTTTCCAATAGTTATATTTCGCTGAACTCTTGTAAAACAATAACTCCTTACTCTACAATACTAAACTTATGAACTTCATTTACGCTGTTGTTGTAATTTAATTCTAGAAAATAGATACCTGAAACAAAATTGTTTAGTTGCAACTTATTTTCATTAACTAAACTTTTTTCCAAAACAACTTTACCTGAAATGTCTTTTAATAAAACTATTGCGGAAATATTTTCTGAAAAAGTTATAGCATCACCTGATTTTACAGGGTTTGGCGAAATTTTCATGGTGTTTTTATTGTTTGCTTTAACAGCCAATAAAGGATTATTTGAAATGGTGCCTATGCTTTTTAACAAATAATTATTGGGGTCGATAGTAAGTGCGGTTACTGTTCCGTTTACCGGAATAGAAAAAATATCACTTGTAGAATTTAGGTTAACTCTTATGGTAGTATCGCCAATGCTTCTTGTTAATTTTATTTCTAAAGGTGTTTTAAACAAAGAGGTGAACGAAGGGGCAGAAGGTGTTTGAGAAACTTGAAGATTCAACAGGTTGTTGTTGCTGTTCCATTCTGCAGAAAATGTAGGATAACCTTGACCATACATCCATTGTTGCTTAAAATCTGATAAATTTATAGAACACGTATTTTCAAAAACAGTAATAAAATCGTTGATGCTGGCATTGGAATGTGCATATTGGTTGAGGTAATTTTTTAAGGAGTTAAAAAATAACGTGTCGTTGTTTATTACAAATCTTAATGTATGCATTACAGCAGCACCTTTGTCATAGGACAATCGGCTGCTAAAAATTCTTGAGACACTTGCAGTATCTGTAAAATATATACTGCCATCAGGAAAACTAATTACATTGTTAATTGTGGCATCCATTTGTTGTTTTGCTTGGGCTTGCCCTTGTAGGTATTGGAGAGCTAAATACTCGGTGTAAGATGCCATTCCTTCGTTTACAAAAATATCGCTCCAGGTTTTACAGGTTACGTAGTCGCCAAACCACTGGTGGCCCAATTCGTGAGCTGTGAGTGTGAAATTAAAAAAACCTTGAGAAGTCATGGTTTGGTGTTCCATTCCACCGGAAAAAGGTGCCATGCAGTGTCCGTATTTTTCATTAGCAAAGGGGTAAGGGCCAAATAAATCGGCAAACAGTTCCAACATATTTCCAGTATCATTTATGTCGTTTATGAAGTTGGGTAATGTTTGAGGATTGTTGTAAATAAAATTTTGAATTAACACAGAGTCACTATTGGCAGGGTGGGCATAATAACTATAGTCAATGTATCTTGCAGTAGCAACGGAAATTAAATAATAATTAATTGGGTTTTTAGATTTCCACTCAAATCTTTTTTTACCGTTATTTAAATTTACAACGTTCGTCAATACTCCGTTAGAACCTGTCATGTTTATAGAATCTGTAGTAACAAACACCCACGAAGAATCTATTTTATCTGTTAGTTGTTGTTTGCATGGCCACCATTCATACGCTGCATAAGGCTGACTTAGTGACCATGACACCACATTTCCCCATGATTGTGAAGTTCCTGTGCTGTAACCATTTCCAATTGCAGCAGAAGCACCTGTGGGGGCCATACCATTGTAGAAAGTTTGCACGGATACCAAATCGTTTTGAGTGTAGTTGTTTACAGGAACAAAAACATCTCCCGCACTTCTGGAAAAAGGGGAATTTATTCCGTTTACTAAAATAGAGTCAATAGTAAAATTAGGGTGAAGTTCAAACGCAAATGTATCTAAGAACAACGATACAACTTTTGCAAGGGTTTTTACATTGCCTGAAACAGATCTAGAGTTTCGTGCTAAATTTAAATTTAAGTGATGAAACTTTGTATCATATTTGTTCTGCAAGTTCATTGCATTGCTAGATGCAACAGGATTTAAGGCAACAGCATTTTGTTTAGAAATTGCACAAAAATTATCTGCATTAGCCACAAGGTTTAGACTAATAAGAGCAAGAAGAGTAATTATTATTTTCATTTAGGTTTTTTAAATTATGAAATGAAACAGATTTTATATCTGAATGTTTAATGTGTTTTTTTATTAAATTTTAAAGTGGAATGTTACCGTGTTTTTTTCTAGGCAATGTTGCTACTTTGTTCTCGAGCATTTTAAAAGCTTTGATAAGTTTTATCCTGGTATTTTCCGGAAGAATTACTTCGTCAATGAATCCTCGTTCGGCAGCCCTATAAGGGTTAGCAAAATGTTCGATGTAATCTAGTTCTTTTTCTTTGAGTTTAGCATCAGGATTTTCTGCCTTAGAAATTTCATTTTTAAATATAATTTCAGCTGCACCCTTTGCACCCATCACGGCAATTTCGGCGGTTGGCCATGCATAATTTAAATCGGCCCCAATGTGCTTGCTGTTCATCACATCATAAGCACCACCATAAGCTTTGCGGGTAATAACGGTAACTCTGGGAACCGTTGCTTCGCAAAATGCATACAATAATTTTGCACCGTTGGTGATAATAGCATTCCATTCTTGGTCTGTTCCGGGCAAAAATCCTGGTACGTCTTCAAACACCAAAAGAGGAATATTAAACGAATCGCAGAATCTTACAAAACGTGCTGCTTTTATGGAAGAATTAATGTCTAACACACCGGCTAAAAATGCAGGTTGGTTGGCAACAATGCCAATGCTTCTGCCGGCCAATCGTGCAAAACCCACCACAATATTTTCTGCAAAGTTTTTGTGAACTTCAAAAAAAGAACCTTCGTCAATAGTTCCGTCAATTACTTCTCTTATGTCGTAGGGTTGGTTGGAATTGTTTGGCACAATAGAGTTTAACACGGTTCTTGTTTCATCCTTTTGTTCGTAGGGCAAAAGAGGAGTTACTTCTTCGCAATTTTGCGGAACATAACTTAGTAATTGTTTGATGTTATTTATGCACTCAATTTCGTTGGCACACGAAAAATGTGTTACTCCAGATTTTGTAGAGTGGGCAGAAGCACCGCCTAATTCTTCGCTGGTAACTTCTTCGTGCGTAACTGTTTTTACAACATTTGGCCCTGTAACAAACATGTAAGAAGTGTTTTCTACCATTAAAATAAAATCTGTGATGGCAGGAGAATAAACTGCACCGCCAGCGCAGGGACCCATAATTGCAGAAAACTGGGGAATAACTCCGGAAGCTAAGGTGTTTCTGTAAAAAATATCAGCATAACCACCCAAAGAAACTACGCCTTCTTGAATTCTTGCACCACCACTGTCGTTGAGGCCAATTACAGGTGCACCATTTTTCATGGCCAAATCCATTATTTTACAAATTTTTTCGGCATGAGTTTCAGACAAGGAGCCACCAAAAACAGTAAAATCTTGAGAGAAAACATATACCAATCTGCCGCCAATGGTTCCATATCCTGTAACCACACCATCGCCTAAATATTTTTCTCGTTCTAGGCCAAATTCCGAGGCTCGGTGAGTAACAAACATGCCTATTTCTTCAAAAGAACCTTCGTCTAACAGTAAACTCAATCGTTCTCTGGCAGTAAGTTTTCCTTTTTTGTGTTGAGAATCTATTCTTGCTTGTCCGCCGCCCAATTGAGCTTCGGCAATTTTATCGTGTAATGTTTTTATTTTATCAGACATTTTAAAGATAATTTGAGGCTGCAAATTAATACTAAAAATTTAATGGTAAGCTTAAAAAATTTCAATTGATAAAGGTATTATAAAGTGCTGTTTTTTGAAACTTGCAGGTTCAAGGGGCTTGAATTATTTTCAAATTGATTTATCAAAGATTGAATTTAACTACTTTTGTGTGAATGAAAAAAAATCTTTACATAATTGCAGGGTGTAATGGTGCTGGTAAAACTACAGCATCGTTTACAATATTACCTGAAATTTTAAATTGTAAAGAATTTGTAAATGCAGATGAAATTGCAAGAGGGTTGTCCCCATTTCAGCCTGAAAAAGTTGCCTTTGAAGCAGGTAGAATTATGCTCAACAGAATAAATGACTTGTTAAATAGGGGCGAAAATTTTGCTTTTGAAACAACATTAGCAACCAAAAGTTATAAATCAAAAATTAAGATTGCTAAAATTCAAAACTACTCAATTACGCTAATATTTTTTTTGCTTCAGAATGAACATTTAGCAGTAGAAAGGGTTAAATCTAGAGTTTTGGAAGGCGGACATAATATAGAAAGAGCGGTTATTAAACGCAGATATTATAATGGAATAAAAAATTTATTTGAAATTTACATACCCATTGTTGATGAAGTTATGATAATTGATAATTCTGAGGGGAAACATGATTTAATTGCAAAAAAAACAAATCAAACTGAATTGGTAATTTTAAATGAGACAAAATTTTTGACTTTAAAAAACAGTAAAAATGAAGAAAGATGATTTAACACCTATTCAAAAGAAGATACTAGATGGTATGGACAAAGTTTATGAAAAGCTAATAGAACACAAAAGAAAAATAAATAGCGATTTAGTAATTCTCAAGGACGGTAAAATTATAAGGGTGAAACCTTAGACTATTATATTTTAATATTTTGAAATGGACTAATTTTTAAAATTTATTTTACCTCTTTCAATTCATAAATCACCGGCTTTGATGGACTGGCATCGTTTTCAAAAGGAGCAATCATTAAGTTTAAAAAATAAATTCCATCTACAATTTCATTAGGCACATAAATCATTTCGGTTATTGTTTTATGCTGAGCTAATTCTCCATTAAAATTCCAAAATTCTTTGTGTGCCTCTAGTTTCCCATCGTCTTTTTCTTTGTCTACCGAGGGTAAATCAATTAATAAATGCTCTATGCCTATGGAATTTAAATAAGTAATTGCACTTTTGTCTATGAAAGGAGGATTGGTATTTGAATACTGGTGATTTATTTTTTCTGGATTATTGGGGAGTGTTCTAATAATTATTGCTTTGCAGTTTTGGTTAACAATTAAATTTTCAAGTTGACTTCTATTGATTACAAAATCATCACCAATTTGTTGTGGTGAAATTGTAACGAGTTTTGCAAAAAAATGAAATTCCAACAGTCCTTTATTTACAGAAAATACTTCTTTTGAAATATGTCCTACACATTCTGTATGTGTGCCGTTGGCATGAGGATTAAAAAATATATTTCTAAAGTTTACAGAACTTCCTTTTGCTACAGAGCCCACCCAATCTCCCATTACCACGGGTTCCATTTTTACTGGTGGAGCATACCAAGCATTTACGTTTTTTTCTCCTTCTCTTAATGGAATAGAAATATCTATTGGTTCAGAAAAATCTATTTCAAAATTTTTGGAATCAAAAGTGAGTTGGGCTTTCAATGTAAATTAGTTTTTAGTTGATAAATATCAATACAAATATTTGTAAAACTAAACATATTTAAAAATGGAAGATTCCGATTAATGTTATTTTACAAATTAATATCCAACAATTAAATGTTTTTTAGGGGAAATCATTCGTAAAATTGTGTCACAAAGGTTCACAAAGAAACCACAAAGTTTCACAAAGGTTGCATTAAGAAAATAATACTCGGCTGTTTAATTAAAATTACTTTTTTGTTTTTGGTGAATTAGCTTTTTATTAAAATTATTTTAACTTAATGGAACCAATCCTTTCTGCATCAACAACTCCATTATTTGCACAGCATTGGTAGCAGCACCTTTGCGAAGGTTATCGGCAACAATCCATAAATTAAAAGTGTTCTTTTGTTCTAAGTCTTCTCTAATTCTACCTACAAAAACATGATCTTTTCCTTTGGCATTTATTGGCATTGGATACAACAAAGTTTCTGGATGGTCGTATACTTTTACGCCTGGTGTGTTGTTTAAAACTTCTCTTATAGTAGAGATGGAAATATCGTTCACAAACTCTGCATTCACGCTTTCAGAATGCCCCCCTACAACAGGAACTCTTACTGCGGTGCAAGTAATAGAAATATCAGGAGAATTAAATATTTTTTTTGTTTCATTTATTACCTTCAATTCCTCCTTCGTATACCCGTTATCCGTGAACGAATCACATTGAGGAATACAGTTTTTATCTATTTGATACGGATATATCATTTCTGCTTCAACGCCTCTTCGTTCATTTTCTAGTTGGTGAACTGCTTTTGCTCCAGTACCAGTAATGGATTGGTAAGTGGAAACCACCAATCTTTTGAGTTTAAATTTTTGATGCAATAAATTTAGTGCAACCACTAGTTGTATGGTGGAACAGTTTGGATTGGCGATAATTTTGGTGTTTTCGGTAATCTCATCTGCATTTATTTCAGGAACCACTAATGGAATTTCAGGGTGCATTCGCCAAGCAGAAGAGTTATCTATTACATAACAACCAACTGCCGAAAATTTTGGAGCCCATTCTATAGAAACAGAGCCCCCCGCAGAAAACAATGCAACATTGGGTTTATTGTCTACAGCAGCTTGCAGAGATAATACCGGGAATTCTTTTCCATTTAGTGTTACTCTTTTTCCAACTGATTTTTCTGAAGCAACAGGAAAAAAATCAAATTCAGTTGATGGAAATCTTTCTTCCAATACTTTAATCATTTCGCGGCCAACAAGACCTGTTGCACCCACCAATGCAAGTTTTAGCATACTAATTTTTTTTATCTATAAATTTTGGAACTCTAAAATAATCGGAATCGTGATCGGGTGCATTTTTTAGCGCTTCCTTATGTGTAACTTGATTGGAAATTTCATCCTCTCTCATAACGTTTACTTCATCGCTCATGTATATCAATGGCTCAATTCCAGTGGTGTCAATTTCGTTTAACGTTTCTACAAAACTGAGCATGTTGTTCATCTCTTTTACTATTTCATCTTTGGCTTCGTTTTCAAATTCCAGCCGTGCCAAGTGAGCAATTTTATCCACCAATTCTTTGTCTATTTTAGTCATATTTATTCTATTTTTTTGTGGTAGTATTTTGAGAGTTCGTTTGCAATTTCAAATCTAACTTTATTTTTAATATCCTCCAATGCAAATTCACCATTAAAATCTGCAGGGTTCACCGGCTTGTGAATTACTATTCTTGCAAATCCTGGTCCACCTTTGCCTTTTAGGAGTGGAGCATCTTCGAGCAATTGCCAATTGTTGAGGAAAGTTATTGGCAAAATTTTTACGTTTTTATCTATTGCCATTCTAAAAGCCCCATTTTTAAATGGTTTTAGCAAGGGTTTGTCACGAGAAATTGTTCCTTCTGGGAAAATAATTATGCTTTTTCCCTTGTCTATTTCTTGTGATGCCTTTATAAATGCCCTGTGCGAAGCAATTTTACTTTTTCTATCTACTAAAATATGAACATGCTTAAAAAATCTTTTAATGATAGGTGTTGAGCCTAATTCCTTTTTGCCCATAAACACAATTTTGTTTCCCAAAAAAATATGCAACAACACAATGTCAAGATAAGAGGTATGGTTACAACAGATGATATAGGGTTCGGAGATTTTAAAGTTTTTGTCTTTTTTTATTTTAAGAAGTATTCCCACGCCAAACATAACGGTATATGCCCAAACTCTTGTAGTAGCTATTGCTTGAGCAGAAAACTTTTTGTTGCCTAAAAAGAACCAAAAAAACGGAAACAACAGTGCATACGAAAGAAGGAAAAGCAGGATAAACCAAACTTTCCAAAGAAGCATAAACGGTGTAGAAAGTATTTTCAATTTTGTGTTAAAGGGCTGTAAATATAGTAAAAGCTAGTTAATGGTGATATTTAGGTTTATATTAGCTGAAACTAAATTAAATAAATTTTTAAAGTATTATATTTGCCCAATGGATTCTACACGACAACAGAAAGTTTCGAGGTTATTGCAAAAAGAACTTGCCAATGCCTTTCAAAGAGAACTTCAAACAATTATTGATAAATCTCTGGTAACCTTTACTGCGGTAAGAATTTCACCCGACTTATCCGTAGCAAAAATATACATCAGTATATTTCCTCCTGCAAAAAGAGAATCTGTTTTTGAATCAATAAAAAATCAAAACAAGGAAATAAGACACTTGATAGCACAAAAATTAAAAAGTGATTTACGAATTATTCCCGAATTGATTTTTTACATTGACGACTCTTTGGACTACGCCGAAAAAATTGAAAATCTTTTAAAAAAATAAACCTTCATGCAATACGACCCTATAAAAAGGATTTTAGGGAATGCCTTTAATAAAAAACCATTTTTAAGAAAACTATTTTATAATCTTTTGGATTTGTTGTTGCTAAGAGCTTGGCATATTCACAAAGAACTAAAAGTTTGGGCAAAAACAGCCAACAAATCGCCAATTATATTTGATGCAGGAATGGGCTTTGGGCAATATTCATACTTTATGTCGAGTATGTTTCCTACTTCAAAAATTGTAGCTGTAGATGTAAAAGAAGAACAAGTTGAAGACTGCACTCGTTTTTTTACCTCTATTGATAGAACTAATGTTGAATTTAGTGTGGATGATTTAACCAAGTTTAAAAAACACAATTTGTTTGATTTGGCTCTTTCTGTAGATGTGATGGAGCACATAGAGGAAGACGTGTTGGTGTTTAAAAATATTTGCGAAAGTTTAAAGCCGGGTGGAATGTTATTAATTTCTACACCCAGCGATCAGGGTGGATCTGATGTTCACGACTCAGGAGAATCTTCATTTATAGAAGAACATGTTAGAGACGGATACAATATAAACGAGATAAGAGAAAAAATTCTTTCGGCAGGATTTTCAAAAGTAGAATGCAGGTATTCTTATGGTTGGCCCGGAAAAATTTCGTGGAGAATTTCCATGAAATATCCAATACTTATGTTGGGCACCTCAAAATTATTTTTTGTGATTTTGCCTTTTTATTATTTACTGTTTTTTCCAATTGCCTATATTTTAAATTGGCTAGATACTGCAATTAATCACACTACAGGCACAGGTTTAATTGTAAAAGCCTGGAAATAGTTTGCACGTATGAATGTTGCAAGTTTCATTTCTAAAAGGTATTTATTTTCTAAAGGAAACAGGCAAGCAATAAATATTATTTCGTGGATTTCGGTTGTTGCAATTGTTGCAAGTACAATGTCGCTGGTAATAGTGCTTTCTGTTTTCAATGGTTTTCAATCTCTTATAGGAAACTTGTATTCTGATTTTGATTCCGATTTTTTAATACAGAAAAAAACGGGAAGGTATTTTGAACCTCAAGCCTCTCAACTCAACAAAATAAAAAATGTAAATGGCATAGATTATTGCGGACAAGTAATTGAGGAAAGTGCCTTGCTAAAATTTTCAGAAAAACAATTCTACGGAACCATAAAAGGAATAAGCCAAGAACAACTTAATAAAACAAAAATTGCATCTCATCTAATTTATAAAGGACAAAATTTAGAAAGAGGAAATTTTAGTGAGGCAATACTTGGTCAAGGCATTGCAGCCACCTTATCCGTGGAGCCAGAAAATCCATTTCAAGCATTGGTGTTGTACACGCCCAATCAAAATTCTTCGTTAAATTCAAGACCCGAAGAATTGCTTAACACACGGCAGATAGGAATAGGCGGTGTATTTTCGTTGCAACAAGAATTTGATTCAAAATATGTTTTGGTTCCATTGGAACTTTCACGAGAAATTACGGGAAAAGAAAAAGAGGTAACTGCATTAGAGGTGTTTGTTTCTTCGCTTGCTGATGAGCAAAAAGTTCAAAAAGAACTGCAAGAGATTTTAGGAGATAAATTCACAGTAAAAAGTAAATACCAGCAACACGAATTTGTTTTTAAAATTATGCAAGCCGAAAAGTGGGCTGTATTTTTTATACTTTCTTTTATTATAGTTATTGCAGCATTTAACATTACAGGTTCTACCACCATGTTAATTATAGAAAAACAAAAAGACATTCATATTTTTAAAAGTTTGGGAATGACTTTGTCGGGGATAAAAAATATTTTTGCCTTTAACGGTTTTAGGATTACGTTAATTGGGAGTAGTGTTGGTTTAATATTAGGATTAGTGATTTGCTTGGCACAAATAAAATTTGGCTTAATTGAGCTCAGCGGAAGCGAAAGTTTTATTATTAAATATTATCCCGTGCAAATTAATATGCTTGATTTGATGGCTGTATTTTTTACTGTTGTTGTTATTGGTTGGATAAGTTCTAGAATTCCAATAAGGGGAATTAAATAGTGAACCCCACAGAAAGAAGCTAAAAATATTTTTTTACAATTGGATGCTCGGGAAACAAAATCCTTGTAAGTGTGCTCCAATACACGTCTATATGAAAAGAATACATGGGTGCGGTAAATCGTTCTTTAACGATGCTTCTATTTTTTAAGGCAAATCTAAACCCCAAATCGGCTCCAACGCCAAGCCACCTAAGGATCTTATATTCTCCTGTCATCATTGGCTCGTAGAGTAAAACTCTTGTTCTTGAAGTTTCGGTGTTTATGCCCAACTGATTTATGCGATAATACGTGTTTCCTATTCCCACTTGCGGTAAAATGCTAAATTCCCAATACCTAGTTTTAAAGAAATAATATTGTGTGTACATACAAAAATATCCTAACATCAGGTATTTGTATTGTGTATTATTAAATCTATCGGAAACATCTATTGGATTGGAGCCAAAGCCCTTTCCGTTTCCCATGTAGCCAATGCCAAACGAAAACTTTGGGCCAAACGAAATACCTGTTCTAATACCTACAGTTGCAGCTTTCCGCTGAGATATGATGGCATTGCTGCCTCCAAATTTAAAATCAAATCCTATTCCGCCTTTCTCTAGAGCATTCTTTAAAGAATCTAACAATTGAGCTTTGCTTGCAAAACAATGAAATATAAAAATTAGAAAAAGACCAATTAAACGCTTTTTCACTAAAAATTAGTTGAAACTTATTCGTGGAAATTTAGAACTTTATGGCCACCTTCCAACAAATACTTGTCTCGTTTAAATAATTCAGTATCTGCGGCAACCATTTCCTTTACAAGTTCTTCAACAGTAATTTTTGGTTCCCAACCCAATTTTGCTTTTGCTTTGGAAGCATCTCCTACCAGTAATTCTACTTCTGCCGGACGGAAATATCTTGGATCTATTTCAACAACAATTTTTCCGTTGGCCTTGTTGGTAGCTTTTTCATCAACCCCTGTTCCATTCCATTCTATATCAATGCCTGCTTCTTTAAAGGCCATGTTTATAAAATCTCTAACGGATACTTTTTTGCCAGTTGCCAACACAAAATCATCGGGAGTTTCTTGTTGCATCATCAACCACATTCCTTCTACATAATCTCTTGCATGGCCCCAATCTCTCTCTGAATCGATGTTTCCCATGTACATTTTTTCTTGCAAACCCAAAGAAATTCTTGCAACTGCTCTGGTAACTTTGCGGGTTACAAATGTTTCTCCTCTTAGCGGACTTTCGTGGTTAAATAAAATGCCGTTGCAGGCAAAAATTCCATAAGCTTCGCGGTAGTTTTTTGCAATCCAAAAGGCATACAACTTAGCCACACCATAGGGACTTCTTGGATAAAATGGAGTGGTTTCTTTCTGAGGAATTTCTTGCACCAAACCATACAACTCAGAAGTGGATGCCTGATAAAATTTAGTTTTATTTTCTAGTTTTAAAATACGAATTGCTTCTAATATTCTTAAAGTGCCAATTCCATCTGCATTGGCAGTATATTCCGGTGTTTCAAAAGAAACTTTTACATGCGATTGTGCCGCAAGATTGTAAATTTCGTCGGGTTGTGTTTCTTGTATTAATCTAATCAAATTGGTAGAATCCGTTAAATCTCCGTAATGCAAAAAGAAATTAACTTTTTGTTCGTGGGTGTCTTTGTATAAGTGGTCTATTCTATCGGTATTAAACAAAGAACTTCTTCTTTTTACACCGTGAACTATGTATCCCTTTTTTAAGAGAAATTCTGAAAGGTAAGCGCCATCTTGACCCGTAACCCCTGTAATTAATGCAACTTTAGCCATATTTTATTTTTAAGCGGACAAAAATACAAAATACCACTAAGCTTTCCAATTTGTATTTTTTTTAAATACACTTCCCAATGCTAAACAAGGGATGAATACAATTTGGAGAAATTGAAAAACAATAAACCACTTTAATGGGAATTTTATTTCATACTTTTTTTCAGCATTCCTAAATATAAAATATTCTACTGTAGTTTTTACAATAAAAACAATACAAAAAATAAATAATGCCCAAGAATTAAAAAATGAATATAACAGTAATATCAATAGAGAAAAATGTAATACAAAAACTAACAACCCAAGCAATGCTGTTGCACTGTTCAAATAGTATTTTGTTTTTGAAGCCCATCTAATTCTTTGCTCAAAATATTCGTTTAAATTTTCTTTTGCCTTGGTAAATGAAAACGAGTTGGAAACATTTAAAAATTTTATAGAATCTTTTCCATATTTGTGTATAAATGATTGCATTATAAACATGTCGTCGCCAGAAGCAATATCTATATTAGATTGATAAGGATTGGCAGCTAAAAAACTTTCTCTTTCTACTGTTAAATTTGCACCGCTGCATAAAACAGGTTGAGCTTTTTGCAACAAATTTGCGCCAATTATTTGCATAGCAGCATAATCACATGCTTGAAAATCTTGAAAAATTTTTGATGATTTCATGAACACAGCACCTACCAAAAGCTTGGGTTGAAATGTTTCGCAAAAAGCTGTAATTGATAACAACCAATTTTTTGAATGAGTACAGTCTGCATCAGTTAATACCACATATTTTGTATGTGCAATAAGCATTGCAGTATTAATGGCTTGTTTCTTTCCTTGTCCGTGATTTTTTATTAAAGTAATTTTTAGCTGAGGATAAAGTGCTTTGGTTTTTTCTATTTCCTCAAAAGAATTGTCGCTGGAGCAATCGTCAACAATAAATATTTGAACTAAGTTTGATGGGAAATTTTGTTCTGCAAATGACTTAAATAAACTACTTATATTTTGTGCCTCATTTTTTATGGGGACAATTACGGATATGTTATTCTTGGGAGTAAAACCAGTATTAGCTAAAAGATTAATTTTTGTATTACTAGCTTTTATTTGTACTAAAAAGAAGAAGTAAAAAACAAAAAAAACTACAACAAATGAAACAAGCATTGGAATTAAAACTTTCTGGGGGCAAAAATATCTTTATTTACTGAAAGACTTTGTAGAAATTAAAAATTTGTATTTCATAAAACTTGATTACATTTATAGTTGAATAAACTATGATTTAATTTTAACCCTATGAAAAAAAATTTACTCTCGCTTGTAATTTGTTTTTTATTTTTCAAGCATTTTGCGTTTGCACAATCCTTTACACACAATACTGGTGGAGCAATATTAGACAATACAACTGCATATTTCCCATTAAACATTTCTGGATTACCCAATTCAATTGATGCAAGTTATGGGTTAATTTCTTGTGAAATAAACTTAACCCACACTTACACTGGCGATATTAAAATTTGGCTTAAAGCACCAAATGGCGACAGTATAGGATTGGCCTATAACAGAGGTGGTAGTGGTGATAATTATGTGAATACCCTTTTTAAAATGGATGCCACAGTTTTTATAGGCAACGGAACAAATCCATTTACCGGTAATTTTGTACCAGAAACTTCTATAAACAACGTGAATGTTGTTCAGGACCCAAATGGTTTATGGCTGCTGGGAATTAGAGACGAAGTGCCTGCGGATATTGGTTCTTTAATTAATTATACACTTTTGTTCGGTAACAATCCACCTTCAGACCCACCTCCACCCCCGGGACCATGCTCAATGACAAACGGACAAAACTGTTTGTGCCCCGATGGAACTGCCGATTGTGATTTATTACCCGACATGACGTCTTCAGAATTAATTATTCAAAACCAGCACACGGAATACTCAGGATACATGACCTTGAGTAATGCAACGCCAAACATAGGTTTTGGACCAATGGAAATTCATGGTATTGATTCCTGTTTTTGCAATGGTGTGTCAGTTCCATGCAGTCAAACGCAATGCCCCGATGGATCTTATGTGAAGCAATTAGTTAAACAAACTGTATATCACAGAAACGGAAGCACAATTACATCTTCTACAAGAAGTGCAGGATTTATGAGTTATCATCCCTCTCATGGTCACATTCATGTTGACAATTGGGCTGATTTTTCGCTGAGACAAAGCAATGGAAACCCTGATGCAACAACTTGGCCAATTTTAGGAACTGGAACAAAAATGAGTTTTTGCCTTATTAACCTTGGCGATTGCACCAGCAATTTAGGATATTGCAAAGACAATAACGGTAATACCATTACGATGGCAGATATTCCAAATTCACCTTTTGGTATGGTCTCCGGTTGTGGATTAAACCAGGGAATATTTACAGGTAATTTGGATATTTACAGTCAAGGTATGAATGGGATGAGTATTGATTTTGGAAATATTTGTAACGGCGATTACTATGTTGTTTCTATTACAGATCCTAACAACAACTTTTTAGAACAAGACGAAACAAATAATTGGGTGGCAGTGCCCATAACCCTTACCGACCAATTGCCCGCAACATCCGGTAATTTCACAAGTAATGTTTTAGGCATCAACGGAATTTTTGCAGGAACAATATCAAACGGTGCTACATTTTCGTGGAATTTTGGAGATGGTTCTGAGCCAGATACAACAAATCTATTAACAATGCATCAATTTCCGGGAAATGGAGTTTATGAAGTTAATTTTACCGTTTCTAGTGCATGTACTACTTTTGTTGTTACTCAAAGTATAGAAATCCTTACAACAAATACTGTTGAACAAGCAGCAACGGCTAATTTTTCTACAGCTCCAAATCCATTTAGCAACTCCACACTTGTTAATTATTCATTGCTAAAAAATAGCACCATAAGTTTAGAAATTTATAACTCAGTTGGACAAAAAATTACCACATTGGCCAACGGAAGTTATGGAGCTGGAAATTATAAATTTGAATTTAATCCGTTTGATTTAAATTTAAATTCTGGAATATATTTCTTGAGATTTAATAGCGATGACAAAACTGAAACACTAAAATTAATTTACACAAATAAACAAGAATAAAATTTATGTTTGGCAACATGATGGGAAAGCTGCAAGAAATGAAGCAGCAGATGGAAAATATTAAAAATAAGCTAGAAACAATACACGTTAGCGGCGAATCGCAGGGAGTAGTTGTAAAAGCAAATGGCAACAGAAAGGTGTTAAGTATTTCTGTTCCAGCCGAAATTATTGGCGACAAAGAGATGATAGAAGAGCTTATTCTTACAGCCACCAATAGAGCTTTGGCTGAGGCAGAAAAAGTAAACGAAAGAGAAATGCAGAGTGCTGCCATGGGAATTATGCCGGGCTTGATGTAAGGTTAATGGAAGAGTTATTTCTTGAAGTTTACACCGCTAATTTTATTGCAGAAATTACCAGAAAAAGAGCAGGTGAAAAAAAAATTGGCGATTTAATAAGCACACTTACTACTAAAGAAAACTTAGAAAAATCCTTAATAGAAAATACATCAAAGTTTGTTTTGCTGGGCTTACCCGAAGACATCGGGGTAAGAGCTAATTTTGGTCGCCCGGGTGCATACAGCGCCTGGAACACAGCATTAGAAAATATTTTAAATATACAGAGCAATAGTTTTTTTAGTGGAGAAAATTTATTGGTATTAGGGCATGTTCTATTTGATGATTTGTATGAAAAAAGCAAACATCTAAATGCTAAAAACAAGCAAGAGTTAGAAGAATTAAGAGAGCTAACTTACTTGGTGGACCAAAGAGTTTACAACATTGCAAAAAAAGTATTTGATGCCGGCAAAATATTAATTGCCATTGGAGGCGGACACAACAATTCGTACCCGTTACTAAAAGCATTTGCAGGAAAGGAGGGCATAAATTGCATAAACATAGATCCACATTCTGATTTTAGACCAATAGAAGGACGCCACAGCGGAAATGGCTTTAGCTATGCCAAAGAAAACGGTTACCTAAAGAAGTACTTTGTTTTAGGCATGCACGAAAACTACAACAGTTCTGCAATTTTAGAGCGTTTTAATGCAGACGATGAGTTAGATTTTGTATCGTATGAAGAAATTTGCATCAGAGAAGAAATTACCTTAAGCCAAGCCATTTTAAAAGCAATATCATTTTGTGCAAACAATAGACTTGGTTTAGAAATAGATTTAGATTCTATACAGAACATTCCATCCAGTGCAAAAACAAGCAGTGGATTTTTGCCTTATGAAGTTAGAAAAGCCATTCACAAAATAAGCAGTACAACAAATTGTAACTATTTGCACATTGCCGAAGGTGCACCGGTTTTATCTCATATAAAAACAGACAACAAAACAGGAAAATTAATTGCCTATTTGGTGAGTGATTTTGTAAAGGCAGTTATGTAAATATTTTAGTGACTTGTCCTAAAATTGCGACCTTTCGGGTGATCTTCGAGCAAAGGCTCTCAGCTTCCCGAAAGGTTCCCGCATTTTGCTTCATAAAAATAACCAGATAAAATGAGGCCGTTTTTCGCTCCGAAAAAATGCCATGTTTTTAATAATTTGGAAAGAAAAACGGTAGATTTAAATCGTATATCTTCATCCA
>CAIMMJ010000317.1 GCA_903842515.1 uncultured Bacteroidota bacterium
ATCCCACAATTTGTAAATACAACTTCCAGAAAAATTTGACAAAAAAATATGAAAGTGAATTCGCAGATATGATTAATTAGTCATTCCTTAAAAAGTCTATAAATCGCCAATAGCCCCATTTATTATTATTTATTGCATAAAAAAACTAACAGAAAAGTAAAATCTATCTTGAAAACTGTTAGTTTTAAGAATGATTAGGAAACAAAATCACACCAGTCAGGTGCAATTATTCAATGGTTTAAGTGAGCAATTAAATCAAAAACATCCACTTTATGTTTTAGCTAATAAAATAAATTGGGTTCATTTTGACAATTTATTTGAACCTCTTTATAGCGAAAAAATGGGAGCTCCAGCTAAGCCAATTCGATTGATGGTTTCGCTATTGATACTGAAATTTGTTCGTAATTTAAGTGATGAAAGTGTAGTAGAACATTGGTCAGAAAATAGCTATTACCAGTACTTTAGTGGAGAGCAATTTTTTCAACCTAAAGAGCCTTGCTCGTCTACAGAGTTAGTTGTTTTTAGGAATAGAATTGGAGAGTCTGGAATGGAACAAATTTTCAAAGAAAGTATTAGAATAAACGAAGATGAAACTGACAACGATGTTGGCAAAATAGTAAGTGTAGATACAACGGTTCAGGAGAAAAATATTACCTATCCAACAGATGATAAATTGCACAAGAAAATTATTGAAAAATGTGTTTCGATAGCAGAGCAAGAAAACATTGTATTACATCAAACTTATTGTAAAGAATTAAAGAAATTGAGTTCGATGCAAAGGTTTAAGAAAAGGAAAAATGGATTTAAAATTGCACGAAAGGCAAATAAAAGAGTAAAGACAATAGCAGGAAGAATGCTTAGGGATTTGGAGCGAAAGCTATATGCAGAGGGAATTACAGAATATGTGCAAGCGTTAGAAATTTGCCATAAGGTAATAGCACAAAAAAGAGGAAGTAGTAATAAAGTGTATAGCTTGCATGAACCTGAAGTAAAATGTTATGCTAAAGGAAAGGATCATAAAAAATTTGAATTTGGGAGTAAAGTATCAATTGCATTATGTCAAGATTCTGGAATTATTTTAAGTGCAGTAAATTTTACAGAAACCATACATGATTCTAAAACTATACCAAATGTTTTAGACCAATTAGAAAGATTAGAAATTGCAATGCCAGAAAGTATTTTTGCAGATAGAGGATATGTTGGGAAAACTGAATATGGGAATACTAAAATATTTACACCAAAACCAAATCCAAACATCACCAATGACCAAAGAAAAAGACATAGTAAACGAGCAGGAATAGAACCCATTATTGGACACCTAAAAAGAAACTATAGACTTGGCAGAAACTTCTTAAAAGGAATCTTTGGAGACATTGCCAATGTACTACTAGCGGCTGCTGCAATGAACTTTAAACGAGTCATGAACCTCTGGAAGAAAGAGGCAAATTTATATTGGAAACTCATTTGTATATATCTTCAAATGTTTACTAATTTTTCTATGCCTAAATATTAATTTGACTTTTTAAGGGTTGACTATTTAGTTTGGTTTTTAAATACTATTATTAATTGTATTGTGTTTTTCGATAGCTAAATTAGTTATAAACAATGATTATTTTATTGAACATAGCATCAA
>CAIMMJ010000318.1 GCA_903842515.1 uncultured Bacteroidota bacterium
ACATAATAATGACCAAAAACATCTTTTTTAAATACCATGATTTTTTAAAATTTCTTTTTGTTGACCTACAAATAAAATCATTTCTTGAAAAAAAACGAAAAATTCAGTTTCGTATTCAGAATAATGATTTTGCAATTCCAAAATTGATTGGTTTAAGTTATAGATTGCTCCGCTCCTTTTAGTCATTGCAGTTAAGGTGTTTTCAATTCCTTTTATACTAGAATAATTTAACAGCCAATTATTTTTTTGCATGTAAAAGATAATTTTATTTCCATAGTCATTTAAAACTTCTTGATTACTATTTATTGTATGGTAAAAATCAGTAGAGAATTGCTCTAATGTTTTATTTGAGTATTTAAAGAAATTAGCTGCTAAAAAATGGTCTAAAAAAATATCAATAATTACACCAGAATATTTAGAATAGTTCTTATACAATCTTCTTTTTCCTATCAATACAAGTGGATGATTATCTGTAAATTCATCAATTTTTCTATGCAGTAAAATTCCTTTTTGAATATCTAAATTATATGCTTTCCAGGAACTTCCTTTTACTGAATCTGCAATAAAATTACCAATTATCAAACCTTCATCTTCACCGGCCAAATAAGCATGTGCAAGAAAGTTCATCTTAATATTTTAATACCTGTATTTTTAAAATTTCAGATAATGTGGTACCAGAATTAATTTTTAAAAAATAATATCCATTTGGTACGTCTAAATCCAATTTTAAATTTGAAGATTCAGCAATAAATACTTTTTCAAGAATTGTTCGTCCAGCCAAATCAGTTAGAGATACATTAACTTTAGTATTAATAAAGTTTTCATTTTTTATAGTGACAAAACCTGAATTTGGATTTGGGTAAACAAAAGTTTTTGAGTTTATGTTTCTTTTATTTATTCCTGTAACTGTTCTTCTCATCAACACGTCTCTTATTGTAACCACTCCGGGCTCTAATGCTACTTCGTTTAAAACAACAGTTTCATATCCATCTTTTGCATAAGTTACTTGATATACTCCCTGAACAACCGTACCAATAGCATATTCGCCAGGATAATTAATTACATCAGATTGATTTATTAATTCTCCATTTAAATATATACTTACACCTAAAAGGGGCGGATTTCCAATTTGTAAAGAATCTTCTCTAACTGTTCCCTCTAAATAACAAGCTCTTTTGTATGTTGGTGTTATCACAAATAATGCACCGGCACTAATTGGTTCAAACGGTGTAGCAAGAGTAGTATCAATATTTGTAACTAAAATATTACCAGATGGAAGATAAGGATAAACACCCCATGCTCCATAAAATCCACTCTCACTGCCACTAAATGTATCATATTTACCCACCTCAACTAAATTTCTTGGGCGATGAGAATCTACTATTGTAAATCCTTCGGAATACCATGAGGTTAAAGAATAACCATTATGATAATAGGTATTGTGCACTATTGCGTTGCTTCCCGGATTGGTTTGAATTTGGTCTAAACGTGAAATATTTACTGGGTCGGATATATCAAACGAAGCAAGAAAAGAACTTGCATTTTCATCGGTTGTAAACATGTACCTTCTATCATCGCTTACCCATGTATTATGAGTAAATGCAGTGGGTGTAGAAATTTCTCCAACCATAGAAATATTTGACGGATTTGTAGAATCTAAAATTCGTGCCTTGCCTGCCCATAAAACACCAGCATAAATTGTATCATTTTTGGCATAACCATCGTGCACGTAATCTGTTGTATATGCACCTAAAAAAACAGGATTCCAAGGATCAGATAAACTTGCAATAATTATTCCTGCTAATTGAACGTTATTTGAATTACTTCCATATAAATATACTTTTCCATTGTCAATATGTAAAGCATGTATTGAATTTAATGTACCATTTAATGAAGGGATAAATGGAGCCCAATTCGTTACTGGCAAATTTGTTCCCGGCAAATTACTTAAATCAATAATTTGCAAGCCGCCTCCACCTTCTGTTGTAACATAAGCATAGTGTTGCCAAGTTTTAATTTCTTTCCACAAATTAACCGGACCTGGAATAAATGCTACTTCAACAATATTATCAGGATTAGTAACATCAACAATTGATGTTCCATTTTTTACACCAACCAATGCATATTCATTTCCTAAACTATCTACATAGCCCCAAATATTTGCACATGAATTTTCGGGGTAATATTTTACATCTCTAAATTGTGTGTTGTAATTTTGAGAAACAACACTTTGCGTAATTGCAGATATCAATACAAGTAAAGCAATTTTAATATAGTTTTTCATATTTTTTATAATTGTTTCAAAGGTAAATAAATTTAGGCAATATGCTTGATGAACAATTGAATGTTAAAAAGTTGAAATCCTAATGAAAACAAGAACATTGTTAATACTCTACATTTGGGTAAACATAAAAATAACGTATTATGATTTATCAGTTGTTTTCTTTTTTACAATTATTAGGAATAATTTGGTTTAACATGCTTTCTGGAACAGACGTTTCTGTGAGCACAAATATTCCAAGTCAAATGAATCCTGGGGATGAAATTGTTGCGGAGATTACCATAAACAAAGGATCTATTGCTGGATTTGTTAAGTTTCAACAAGATTTTCCTGAAGGATTTTTAGTTTCCGAAGTAGATTCAAAAGGTGGAAACTTTTCATTTGTAGAAAATTCATTAAAAATTGTTTGGATTAGTTTTCCTTCTGAAAATGAAGTTAAAATAAAATATAAATTATCTGTGTTATCAACTGCGAACGGAGCAAAAACAATAAATGGAAAAATTTCATATTTAGATAACAACGATAAAAAAATATTCACTCTTTCTCCTATTTCATTGAATATTGGAATTTCTGCTCCTGCTGCCACAGAAGAAAAGGCAAGCACAGAAAATAACCCAGTTCAAAAAACAGATGCTGCAAACAATGACCAAAACATAACTACAGAAAAAATTATTCCTCCAACAAATCCTGCTACAACCACAAACAACGAATCTAGCGGTCCAATAAAATGCAGCAGAGAAATAATAAATGTAAACTCAACAGAAGTTCTGGTAAAATTAACAGTTGATAATGCAGCAGGTTTAAAAGGTTTTGCAAAATTAGAAGATGTAATTCCTATGGGGTTTAATGTAAAATTAGTGCAATCAAAAGGTGCAAGCTTTTCTTTTATCAATCAAAAAATTAGAATACTATGGCTAGAAATGCCAAATGATCCCATTTTTTCATGTAGTTATAAAATTATTAAAGCCGAATCAGATGCAAATAGTATTGATTTAGAAGGATTGTTTAGTTATTTGAACGATGGTAAAGGCGTTAGTGTACAAATTATGACACCAGGAGTAGAGTTCAAAGATAATCCTAATGCTGCTCAAGAAATTGCTGCTGCCGTGCCACCAAAAAGTGAATCTAAACAAAAGGTAGAGAGTAAAAACAATAAAAGCGTAACTACGGCCTCAAGCTCTAAAACTTCTTCCAATACTTCTCAGCGTTCAAATAATGGATCAACATCAGGAGTATATTACAAAGTTCAAGTATGTGCCCTTAGAAATGTGGCCTCAGTTGAGGCTGTTGGAAAAGAACTTCAACTAAGCGAAGGATTAGATTTAGAAATGCAAGATGGTTGGCACAAATTTACATTTGGAAATTTTCCTACTTATGCACTAGCAAAAGAAAAAAGAAACGAAAAATCTAATCTGTCTACTCAACCTTTTGTAACATCGTACAATAACGGTAATAGGATTACCGTTCAGGAAGGTTTGATGATAAGCAATCAAACTTGGCTGAAGTAAATTTACTTCATTTATAAAGTCTCAAAGTAATTTAAATCTTTAGCGAAAGTTTCTTTCATTTTAAAAATGGAATAAAATGCTAAAAGCAAACAAGTTCCTCCAACAATAAGTGCAGCATTAACTGCGCCTAATGAAACAGATAAAGTTTTAAAGCTCAATGTAATTGGAACAACCGCACCTCTTACAAAATTTGGAACTGTATTGGTTACAGTGGACCTAATATTTGTACCAAATTGCTCCGATGCAATAGTTACAAACAAGGCCCAGTAGCCAGTTGCCGCACCTAATAAAAAGCACATCGTATGAAAAGTAGAAAGAGATATTTCTCTAGAAAATAAATATATTGCCACAATAGCAACAGTAAAAATTAAATAAATAAAA
>CAIMMJ010000319.1 GCA_903842515.1 uncultured Bacteroidota bacterium
ATAGTGGAATTATAAGTAATAAATTTAAATTAGATTTTCTGCTTACTTAACTTCGTTCTTACCAATTAAAACAGCACCTACCATTGCTGCTAAAAACAAAATGGCAGAAAGCTCAAAGGGCAATAAAAAACTATTAAATAAAATCTTACCCAAGTTTTCTATAAGTCCTACTTGGCTGTTTTGTGGCAATGCATTGCTCAGTAAGTCAGCTCCTTTTAAAGAGCTTACCATCACCAACAACAGCAAGCCAGAGGCAATGGCTGCAGCAAACTTGGCGTAATTGCTTTTGTGAACTTCGGTGGTTTGGTTAAGGTTCAAAAGCATAATTACATACAAGAACAAAACCATAATGGCTCCTGCATATACAATAATATGTACGGCGGCCAAAAATTGGGCGTTTAAGATTAAGTATTGACAACCTATGGTAAAAAAAGTAATAATTAAATACAATACACTGTGCACAGGGTTGCGGGCTGTAACCACCATAAAAGAACAAATTACTGATAGAAATGCTAAAAAATAAAAAAGATTAAGTATCATTTTTAGGTATTAATGTTTAGTTGATTTTTTTGATGGTTTGGTAGGGTCAAATAAAATGTTGTGTGCAAAGTGAGGGTCTTTCTTAAACTCTAAGGTGTCTTTTGTTTGGCGCTTGCTTACATCTACTGTAGAATTTAGTGGCTCTGTTAAAATGCTTTTCCCGTATAAAAACTCGTCACGTTCAAAGGTAGATGGTACTGTTTTGTCTGTTAGAAAAATTGCTTCTTTGGGGCAGGCTTCTTCGCACAAGCCACAAAAAATACAACGCAACATATTTATTTCGTATACCGCTGCATATTTTTCTTCGCGGTACAATTTTTCTTCGCCGGGTTTTCTTTCAGCAGCAGTCATAGTTATGGCTTCTGCAGGGCAGGCCACTGCACAAAGCCCACAGGCAGTGCAACGTTCGGCGCCGTTTTCGTCTCTCTTGAGCACGTGTTGTCCACGAAAAATAACGGCCATTTCTCTTGTCTTTTTGGGGTAATCTATGGTGGCCGGTTTCTTAAAAAGATGTTTAACGGTTATACTCATTCCGCTAAGCACTGCAGGGAGATAAATTTTCTCTACCAGTGTCATTTTTTTATTAGAAACAATTTTAGATCTGTTGGTAAGTTGCATAAAAAAAGTTTATAATAAATCTTTAGCAATCATTATTGCTCCTGTAAGTAAAATATTAAATATAGAAAGTGGAATTAATTTTTTCCATCCCAAGTCCATCAATTGGTCGTAACGGAACCTTGGCAAAGTCCATCTTATCCACATAAAGAAAAAGATGAAAAATATTATTTTTGCAAACAAAAACACTACTCCTAAAATAGAAAGCACATTATTCGCCAATCCAAGCTCGTTAATAAATGGCATGTTGTATCCGCCAAAATAAAGAGTAGATATTACAGCAGAAGAAATAAACATATTGATGTATTCTGCAAATAAATAAAAACCTAGTTTCATAGAACTGTACTCTGTATGATATCCGCCAACCAATTCTGTTTCACACTCGGGCAAATCAAAAGGAGCACGATTGCACTCTGCGAAAGCACATGTGATAAAAATTAAAAAACCTAGTGGTTGTTTAATCACGTTCCACATGCCATGATCTTGTTGAGCTGCTATTTCACTTAAACTGATGGTTCCTGTTGTCATTACCAAAGCAATAATACTCATTCCCATAGCCACCTCGTAGCTAATCATTTGAGCAGAGGCTCTGATGGCGCCCAACAAAGAATATTTGTTATTGGAAGCCCAGCCGCCAATCATAATTCCATACACACCCATAGAAACTACTCCAAAAACATATAAAATTCCAATGTTGATGTCGGTAATTTGCAGGGCATAGGTTTCTCCACCGATAATTAAAGGTCTTCCCCATGGAATTACAACACCTGTCATGCAAGCAGTGAACATAGCAATACATGGCCCCAAAATAAACAACCATTTGTTGGATACATCCGGAATAATTTCCTCCTTCATAAACATTTTAACGCCATCGGCTATGGGTTGCAATAGGCCGTAAGGTCCGGCTTTAGAAGGTCCCATTCTGTCTTGCAAGAAAGCGGCAATTTTTCTTTCGCCATAGGTGCTGTAAGCAGCAATGCCCAATGAGATAAGAAACACGATTAAAACAAGAATAAATTTATAAATGATAAATGCTAACATATTTTATTTTTTAGCCTCTGTAGGCTCCTAGTTGTTTTTGTTTTTCAAAAATTTCTGTTTGTTCTGCTTTTGGTAATTGCTCCTGAGTATATTTTTCTCCTATGTCTTTTCTGCCACCTTGAACTCTTTGTTGGCGTTGAACTTCTAACCGCAGTTTATTTAAGTCGATTGCCTCGTAGTGGTTTTGAGAAATTACAGAGGTACGTTCAATGTGCGTAGGTCCTTCAATTACCCAATCGCTGGCTTGTTTTTTATCGAACCTACATTCGTTGCAAATCCAATTTACTTTTCCATCTTCGGCAGTCTCTACCTCGTTATTCTTGTCTCTGCGAGAAGTTACTCTAATAATGTCTTCGCCTTTTTGCCATAATACGACTTTGCCTGAACATTTTTTGCAATTTCTGTGGGCGTTTAAGGGTTTGCTAAACCATACTCTTTGTTTAAATCTGTAGGTCTTGTCTGTTAAAGCTCCCACAGGGCAAACGTCTATCATGTTTCCAGAGAAATCGTTGTCTACTGCATTTTTTATGTAGGTGCTAATTTCTGCGGCATCGCCTCTGTTTATTACACCATGAACTCTTTTATCAGTGAGTTGGTCGGCAACATACGTGCAACGGTAGCAAAGAATACACCTTGTCATGTGCAATTGAATTTTATCGCCAATGTCAATTTTCTCGAACGTTCTTCTTTCTTCTTCGTACCTGGTTTTTGAAAGCCCGTGTTTGTATCCAAGGTTTTGCAAATCGCACTCTCCGGCTTGGTCGCAAATTGGGCAATCTAGAGGATGATTCAACAATAAAAATTCTACTACACCTTTTCTCGCTTCTAGCACTTTGGGTGAAGTTGTGTTTTTTACAACCATTCCGTCTTGCACGGTGGTAGAACACGATACCACCAGTTTAGGCATTGGTCTTGGGTCTTTGGCAGAGCCTTGTGCAACCTCTACTAAGCAAGTTCTGCATTTTCCGCCGCTTCCTTTTAGTTTGCTGTAATAGCACATTGCAGGAGGAACAATATCTCCTCCAATCATTCGTGCTGCATTTAAAATAGTTGTTCCATCCGGAACCTCAATTTCTTTGTCGTCAATGGTAACTTTTGCCATATTTATTTTGCCAAGTGTACAAAAATAATTGTTTTTGTGTGCTGAACAAACTTATACGGCGTATGTTCCGCTATTTTTTAGGAATAATAGCTATTTTTTATTGGATGAGTCTATTTTAGAGAGAATTACATTTAATGATAATGTAAAGTATTTTTTGCAAAAATAAATTGTTAGGGTTAAAAAAAATATTTTTTATATCGTAAATAAATTATCATATTCACCCTCTAAATTTTAATACATTACGATGAAAATAATTTTTACTTCACTTTTTTTATTTTTTAGCCTTGCACTTTTTGCAAATAATGGCGATACCACCTTTGTTAAAACTCACAACAACGTGGTAGTGGTAACCAACCCAAATTCGGGCTCTAATGAATATACAGGCTGGGGAGTTTTTCCGGAAGCCAATAAAAAATACAGAAAAGTATTGGTAAAGATGAACTACAAATGCCCAAGCGGAATGAGCTGTGGCGAATGGGATTACATTGATAGGGTTATGCTTAGGAGAAAAGGTTCCGTTTCTAATCCCTCAGAAAATTTAGAATTGGTAAGGTTTATTACTCCTTATGGTTTGCAGTTTGCCAATACTTGGAACTTTGAATGGAAAATGGATATCACAGATTTCTCTTTGTTTTTGCACGATTCAGTTGAAATTGGTTATGTGCACACTGGATACGAAACAAATGTGGGTAGAGGTTGGTTGGTGAACCTCACATTTGCACTTATTGAAGGCGACCCCGTAACAGAAACGTTAGAGATAAGTAGATTGTGGGATGGTAGTTTTGCCTATGGAAACGATACCAACCCTATCAATACAGTATTAGCGGCAGTTCCAATAAACACAAACAGCGCTGCAAATATTTTAAAGTTTAGATTAAATCACACAGGTCATGGTTTTGATGATGGTACGGGTTGTTCTGAATTTTGCGACAAATACCGTGATTTAGTGTTTGACAATGCACTGATAGAAAGAATTTCTAGGTGGAGAAAATGTGGTGATAATGCAGTTTATCCTCAAGGTGGAACGTGGGTGTACGATAGAGGAAATTGGTGCCCGGGAGCAACGGTTTATCCTTATGTAAAAAACTTTAATGTAAGCCCAAGCTCTCAGCACAATGTAAAAATAAACATGGAAAATTATTCTTTTGATGGCGGTCAGGCAAATGAAAATATTATTGCTTACATGTTTCACCAAAAAAATCCTACTTACAGCAACGATGGAGAAATAGAAGAAATACTTACTCCAAGTAATGAAAAAGAATTTTTGAGATTAAACCCTGTGTGCAGCAATCCAATAATCGTTATAAAAAATAATGGTAGCAACACCATAAATTCTGTTGAATTGGCTTATGGATATAAAAACGAATTTCAGCTCAATTATACCTACAACAAAGCTATTCCTAGCTTAGAAAGAGATACAATAGTGTTGCCAAATACTTTGATCCCTGCCGAAAATAACAAAGATTTTAGCGTGTATATTAAAAAGATTAACGGTGGAAATCCAAACTATATCTTAGATGATACCTTGTGGTCTAAAGGAAATATTACTCCCGTTTTGATAGATTCTGTCCTAATTTTAGACTATAAAACAAATGCAGAATCTTCTGTAGAAAATAGTTATATTGTTTATGGCGAAAACGATCAAATTGTGTATCAAAAAACATTAGGTAGTATGGCAAATAATACAGTATACGTAGATACTTTAAGATTTAGACCAGGATGTTATAAGTTAGAGTTTTACGATATGGATGAATACGGTGGCGATGGTTTAGGTTTTTGGGCAAACTCGGCAGGTGGCACAGGAAAATTGTGGTTAAAGAAAAGCAATGGACAAATACAAAAAATAATACCTGTAGATTTTGGATCGGTGGCAAGGTATAGCTTTACTGTTGGAACTGTAATAACATCTGTAAGTGAGACAGAAATTGATAAAACTTTAAATTTTGAAGTTTTTCCTAATCCCAATAACGGTAGTTTTAACATAGATTTTAGTTCAGAAAAAAAGCAAAATGTACAAGTGCAAGTAATAGATGTTTTGGGGAAAGTTGTTTTTGAAGAATACAGTGGTGAAGTATATTCAAAGAGACAAACTATATCTTTGGCCAACCCTACTTCTGGAATTTATTTTGTGAAACTTACCGGAAAAGATTTTGTGCTTACTAGAAAAGTGATGATTAAATAAAGAAAAATATTTTAGGTAAAAGAGGAAAGAACTTTTGTTTGAGGACGATTACAAATCCCAAACACTGGTTCTTTTGCTTTTAAATGGTTTAAAATGATTCTTGTTTTCTAGCATAAATGCAAAAACAAAGTATAGAATAATTGGGGAGCCTGCTGTAAAAAAAGATAGGTAAATAAAATACATTCTTACAGTGTTTGATTTAATGCCTAATTTATTTCCTAAATAGGTGCACACGCCAAAAGCTTGTTTTTCGAACCAACTAATTACAGAAGAAATCATACTTTCTTGTTTTTTGTGTGCACTAAATTACAAATTTTTTAATACATAATTTCCGGCTGCACAATTTTCACAACGTTTTGCCGAGCAAAAGTTTTTGTAAAGATTAATCATTGCCTGACTTTCGGCTGCATTCTCTGGTTTTTTTCCTGCGGATGAAAATAATTTTGTAATGTTGTTTTCTTCGGGTTTTAATTCGTTCACTAGCTTATTTGCTCTGTTTAGCAGTTCGTCTTTCCCCTGGTTTTTTCCTCCGATAAAAAGAAATGGAATAACTGAGTTTATAATAATGTTCTCTTTTGACTTTTTGCCTAATCTCTTTTTCTTGTTCTCAGAAGGAACATCCAGTCTGTAATGGTTGTTCCAATAACTACTGGGTTCTACGTCTAATACTTTTTCAATTTCGTTTGCTGACGTGGCATTTAAAAAACTGGAAAAAACATTTCCTGACTTATTTATTAGGGCTGCAAATTGAGCAATTCTTAGTGTTGGAAAATTCCCGGGTCTCATCCGTAAAAATTTCCAATTAAAAACATCCATGGTGCTTAGCGAAAACTTTTTTTGTAAAAACCTAAATTCGTTTTGCAATTCTCTGGGATAGCTTTCTTCAAATTCATCGCCCAAAAATCCAGCCACACCCAGCAATAAACTTTCTAGTTGAAACAAGTTGTTGCGGTGTTTTGCCAATATGGAAAATGGAAGTTTTCTTGCCAACAGTTCAAAAGGTTCTTGGTTAATTTTAAAACCAAAGTTGGCAGCCAATTGAAAGTAAAATACTTCGTCGAGATTGTTTGTGTTTTGAGATAGTTTCTCTTCGATGGCAAAAGCTTTAGATTCCATTCTTTCAAAGAACATTCCGTCTAACCACGATTTAAAAATAACGTTTGGCACATTGGCGACTGTGCCTGAGCATGCAAGTTTTTTGGTTGAATTTTGAAGTGAATTATAATTTTGAAGCAGCTTTCTATCGAAGGATTCTTTGACTTGCAGTGTAAAATAATTATTTATTGCAGGCACATCGTTTTCAAAAACTACGTGCAAGATTAAATTGTCATAACTTTTATCGTGTTGGTGTTTATGTAAAAAAAAGTCGGAAGATTTTATATGTATTTCAACATTCCCTGCCCATGTTGTATCGCCAATTTTTACTTTTGCATTAAAAAAATCAGGACCTGCGTTGGTGTTATGAGTACCGGAATTAATAATCTCAACTTCCTTGCCGTCAGTGGTCTTTAATGTTCCAGGAATAAATAATTTGAACTTCCATAAATAGTGCAAAAAACTTTCTTTCATTCGGATCTAAATTATTTAATTCACTTTTTTCTCAAAGAAATTTATTAAAGTTTTTTTAAAAGCAAGTAGTAAAATAAAAAAACTAATTATCGAATTTACCTAAAAAAATTACTCATTCCAATTGCAATTTTTTTTGCTTCGGCACCAGCAGCTTCAGCAAAATCATCATTGCTAGAAGCAAAAATAATTGAGCGAGATGCATTTACCAAAATTCCACAATCCTTGTTCCAAGCATTCTCCACAACATCCATTAAATTACCTCCTTGTGCCCCAATACCTGGTATCAACAGAAAATGGTCAGGAATAATATTCCTTATGTACTTTAAATCATTGGGTCTTGTTGCACCCACCACAAACATAGTATTTTCTTTTGTGCCTAACTTTAACGTAAAATTTATTACTTCTTCAAAATTTGTGGAAGAGTTTTGTAATTTTTTAGTTTCTAAATCATCGGCACTCTCATTAGAAGTTAAGGCAAGCACAATTGACCATTTGCCTTTGTATTTAAGAAAAGGGAGAATGCTGTCTCTTCCCATGTAAGGCGAAATTGTTACCGAATCAAAATTAAAATTTTTTAAAAAGGTTTTTGCATAGGCTTCAGCAGTGTTCCCTATATCTCCTCGCTTGGCATCTGCAATGGTAAAATGATTGGGATAATTTTTCTTTATGTATTCAATAGTTCTTTCCAGTGAAGCCCAGCCCTCTATTCCCCTTTCTTCAAAAAAAGCAGTATTGGGTTTAAAGGCAATGCAATAGGGGGCTACGGCATCAATTATTTTTTTACAAAACTCGAATTGAGTTAAGGGAATTATTTTTAATGAATTCGGTATTTTTTCATAATCAGGATCTAGACCTACACACAAAAAATTCTTCTTTTCGAAAATAGAATTCCTCAGCTGGTTGTAATTCATACCTTGGAATTATTGTTTGCTTATTTTTATTGTGCTGCTAAAATTAGAATTGCTAACATTCACAAAATAAATTCCATTTTCTAATTGCTCTAAATTAAGTGGAAATGAGCTGGAGGGTGTTGCAATTTCTTTACTGATTGTTTTTCCCAACATGTCATGAACTATCACTTGAAAATTTTCGTTGCTTTTAGGTAAGTTTATGTAACTAATTCCATTGGTTGGATTGGGTGATGCTAACAACGAGTTTTCCTTTGCGTTGGAAGTATTGGTAGTTAAATTTTGGGCTGTTTTAATTCTGATGTATTTTATTGTTGAGTTTTCTGTTGATGAGCTGGAATTTGTGATTCTACTGCCAATTTGAAGGATAGGAAAAGTAATATCGCTGCCATACCAATCGTAATATTCTTCCACTAATGTATCAATATTTTGACCACCATAATTATCAATTATATTTAAAGTATATTTTATTCTTAAAACATTTTGGTAGGTATTGTTGCCCGGCATAATTAGTGTTCCATACCCATCAGAAATTGCAGAAATAACCCCAGATCTTTCTAAATACCCCGGAGCCTGAGGATAATTTGCAGCAAATGAATCTGTGTTATTATCGAGGTAAGTCATGGGCAAAAACAATAGTTTTAAGGGATTAGAAAAATAAAATACATAACCCCCAATTACACTTCCTAAGTTTTCTGCACCGTTATTGTCTAGTTGATAAAAATTTGGTGTTCCATCGGATGATATGGTGGCAATGTTGCTCGTAGGAAATGCAATATTAAAATTAACGGTTAAAGGATTTACGTAGCTTGTTACAATTGTATCTCCTGATGCAGCTATTGAATTAGAAAAATCCCATGTAACATTTTCTCCACCGTTGCCTGCGGTAACATTTTGAAGGTGGTCAGGTATTGTATCAATTTGATAAGTATAATTGTCACCAATATTGGGAATCATGGTTGAATTTAGTACAGGTATTTGTGCCTTAATGATTGTTGAAATTAATAAAATGATAAAAAGTAATTTTGTTTTCATATCTATAGTTTTAAATGGTTTTATACGAGTAATCCTTCTTTTAGTTTTTCAGTGTTTTCAGCAATTTGTAATCCTTCAAGCACATCGTCTAAATCTCCGTCCATAAAGGCAGGAAGATTGTGCATGGTGTAGCCAATTCTATGGTCGCTAACTCTACTTTGAGGGTAGTTATATGTTCTAATTTTTTCGGATCTATCACCTGTGGCCACCAACGTTTTTCTTTTTTTAGAAGCTTCTTCAACACGTTTTTGGTATTCTATTTCGTACATTCTAGAACGTAACACCCCCATTGCTTTTTCCAAGTTTTTATGTTGCGATTTTTCGTCTTGGCATTGCACCACTAATCCTGTAGGAATGTGAGTTAATCTAATGGCAGATTTTGTTGTATTTACAGATTGTCCGCCTGGGCCGGAAGAACAAAAAATATCTTTTCTTATATCAGAATCCTTTAGAACAATATCCCACTCATCTGCTTCTGGCAATACAATTACACTGGCGGCAGAAGTATGCACTCTTCCTTGCGTTTCGGTTTGAGGTACTCTTTGTACACGGTGAACGCCGCTTTCAAATTTTAATTTACCAAAAACATTTTCGCCACTTACTTCTACAATCACTTCCTTAAATCCACCCATAGTTCCATCGGTATGGTCTAATACAGCATATTTCCATCCTTGTTTATCAAAAAACCTGCAGTACATTCTAAACAAATCACCCGCAAAAATTGAAGCTTCATCACCACCTGTACCTGCTCTTACTTCTAGCACCACATTCTTTGAATCTTCAGGGTCTTTGGGGATAAGCATGAATTTTATTTTTTCTTCCAATTCATTTTTCCTTTTTTCGCTTTCTGTCCATTCTTCTTGCGCCATTTCTAGCAAATCTTTGTCACTTTCAGTTTCAATAATTTCTTTGGCTGCAGAAATATTTTGCACGGCTTGTTTGTATTCCTGACCAACCTCTACAATTTCTTTTAACTCTTTGTATTCTCTGTTCAATTGAGCAAATAGCTTCATATCGCCCATAGTTTTGGGGTCGCTCAATGATTCCTCTACACTTTCAAACCTCTTTTTTAACGATTCTATTCTATCAATCATAATTTTAATTTTCTTCTGTAATTTGGGTATAACCCAGTTTCCCAATTATATTTTCTTGTGCTTCCCATTCCAACACTACTTCTATAAATTTTTGTAAATGGCCAGTTAATTTATTTATTGTAATGTTTGCAGGATGCAATGAATCTATGTTTTTAACGGGTTGTGCTTCCATCAAACCCTCTACAAATGGGGGAGCAATCCATACATTTATATTTCCGTTTAATGTTTGTGAATATCCCAAACTGCCACTAAAATAGGTAAATTCTACAAGACCGGTATCTCTTCTTTCAAAGATGCCACTTTTAAAGTCATTTAATCCAACAATAATCGAACTCAAATTTTTGAAATTATTTATTTCTTGGATTTTTAATTTGTTGTTTAATTCTACAGATATTTTTTCAAAAAAATTAAATACAAACTCTTGCGAGGCATTATTCCAAATTTTTCGTTTGTCGTTAATTTTTTTTCGCTCTTGCTCAAGTAATACCATTTCGGCTTTTATGTCGTCTATGGTGTAATAATTTTTTTTGTATCCAATCATATTTCAAACATTATTTTTCAGCAATGGGGGGCTCCATAACTGTTCCACATTGTTTGCAAGTTCTCAAATCGATGTTTCCATAGAATTTATCAAAGATTGATTTAAATGCTGTTTCAATGTTACCCATGTCAAAATATTCTTCAAACAATTTGTTGTTACAGCTTTCGCAAAACCACAATAAACCATCTTTTTCGTTTGATTTTCTTTTTCGTTCAATTACAATGCCAACTGTATTTGAACCTCTTACGGGTGAATGAGGAATTTTTGAAGGAAGAAGGAAAATTTCGCCTTCTTTTATGGGCACTTTTACAGCTTTCCCATCTTGCTGAATGGTAACCATTATATCTCCTTCTAGTTGAAAGAAAAACTCTTCTCCTTCGTTGTAATGATAGTCTTTTCTTGAGTTTGGTCCGCCAACAATCATAACAATAAATTCAGTATCCGTATAAATTTGCTTATTATTTACGGGAGGTTTAAGCAAATGACGATTTTCTTCGATCCATTTATGGATGTTAAAAGGCATTATTATTGACATGTAATCAAATTTTTTGTAAAGTTAAGGGTTTATACGAAAGTAACATAAAATCAATTAAAAACGGAAAATATTTGCAAATAAGCTTTTTATCAAAGGCAAATACTATAATTTATAATCGGTAAAATATTCAATTGTGTATTTTTAATAGCAATGTGCCTTTCAAGTAAAAAGATGATTATGGTGTTAATATTTTTAGCGAAGAGAAAAATTAAAACGGCACGCTTTCTTTGTAAATTTATACTGTTTGGAATTACTCTTTCTTTAAATTTCTGAACCCCTCTAAGCTTCCTGCTTTATTCATTCTAGAAACAATTCTCTGTTTTTTCCAGTTAATATGGCCACTGGGATTTTTAGCACTCCATTTTAATGGATTTGGTAAAACTGCTGCAATAAGAGCAGACTGATTTTTATTTAACTTTTTGGCGCTGGTGTTAAAGAATTCGTTGGCTGCAGCTTCTGCACCATACACGCCATCTCCCATTTCTATTATGTTTAAATAAACTTCTAAAATTCTATCTTTTGACCAAAAAACTTCTATTAAAAATGTAAAAT
>CAIMMJ010000320.1 GCA_903842515.1 uncultured Bacteroidota bacterium
TACTTTTGCCGCAAAGTCTGGTTGATTTCCAAATTGTCCCATAATTATTTTTTAAATATTTTATTGTATATTTTACTTTTGTTTTTTGTTCCAAGTTTAAATTCTAATACGGTATTACCCGGAAAAGAATAATCTTCACCTGGTTCCATCAATTTAGAATTGCCTTCATTATCAATACCCAAAACGGGGAAATCTACGTTTTTCATTGTGATGTCCCCGCTAGGTATTACATTATAAGGTCTATCTTTATCAGGACTATTTTTTTTATAACCTGTTGTTGATAGATTTTTCATTTAGCATTTTTTCATTTTAACAGGTGTTTTTTTAACCTCTTTTTTAACCTCTTTTTTAACCTCGTTAGTTTTTGGGTTTTTTACAGATGGAAGATTTTTTTGTCTCATAGCTTCGTCTCCTCCGCTATAATTTGCACTACCATGTCTACCTTCAGCTGCCTCAGATAACCACTTAGCACCTTCATAGATTTTATTGCCAATTTTTTTAATTGTTTCCATTTGTCTAACTGGGGAAACTTTTTTCATTGAAGAATCTTTTCTATCAGACCCTTTTTTACCTAGAGGCCCGTGGCTTGCAGCATTTTTTTCTCTTTGCTTTTTATCTTTATCAAAATTTGGATCTATATATTGCTTAGCAGGAGAACTCGGTTTCATTTGCTTAGCAACAGGTTTCTTTTTCTCGTTAGTTTTTGGGTTATTTCTAGCAATATTCTTTTGTCTCATAGTTTCGTCTCCTCCACTATAATCTTTGCTGCCGTGTCTACCTTCAGCCACCTCGCTAAGATATTCTGCTCCTTTATAGATTTTATTACCAATTTTTTTAACTTTTTCAGTTATATATTTTCCTGTAGTAGTGCCCGCTCCCGCGCCAGTCGCTCCCATAGTTTGTTTTACAGGAGGAACAACTTTAACTTTTGCTCCTGTTTTTGGATTAGTTTCAGGTTTTACTTTTTGAGTATACTTTTCTCCTCCAGGTATTGTTTTAACATCAACCTTTAAATCGCCTTGCCCAAAGTTAACTCTTGTCGCGTTAGCTGCTTCGCTACCCATTTTTTTAGCTTCTCTAGGGCTTACTCCAAATTTTATTGCTTTAATTGCAACAGCTGAACTATCACGAGACGCTGATTGATTAGCGTATTCTCTAATTTTAAATTTTGGATTATTGGTGTCCCAATCATCATATCTTCCAGCTGTAGTTGCGTTTTGACCGCGACTATTATATTGCTTGAATGGAGCAGGTATGCCATGCCCTGTTTTTTTATTATCTCCTCTACCTGGGTTTTGTTTGTATGCCATTTTTGTTTTTTTAATTGTTGGTTATTGGTTTGTTATTTAATCTTAGTATAATATATCGTTACATTAGCGTTTCCGGTAATATGACAAATTAATATATTTGTTTTTGTTAAAAAATATTCACTACTTATAACCCATTTATTTGGTTTAAAGACAGTATCAATTATTAAACTATATTCATTAATTTTTAATCGAATTAAATCAATTGGTTCTCCAGTTGATCCGCAAATTTCTTGAACTTGCAATTTTCCATTACAGTCTTTCCAAAAAAACAATTGTGAAGATTCTTCACTAGGTTTCCAATAACCAACTAAATCGTCAACATTAATTTTTTGTTGAGCAAAAGAGTTTAAACTAAATAA
>CAIMMJ010000321.1 GCA_903842515.1 uncultured Bacteroidota bacterium
ATTTACTTTTTGATCAATTACCTCATTGCTCCATAATTCGATTGGATGGTTATGTTGTTGCCAAAACTGATTTGTTGTATTATTTGAATTATTGGTGGCAGCTTTTTTAAAACTGTTAAGCAACCATTCTTTTCTGCTTTCTTGAGGATTTTCTTCAATTAGTTGTATTAATTTTTTTGAGGTGTATGATTTGAAATCTCTAATTAGTTCTTCCGGATTCTGGATGGTTGATTGAAAAATTAAATGTACATGGCTCGACATAATACACCAACAAAAAACTTTCATTCCTTTCTTTTCAACACAAATGTTTAGGTTCTCAACTATACAATCTAAATAAATTCTTCTAACAAAAACATCTACCCAAAACACTGTTGCAAAACTTACGAAGTAAATTCCTGTTTTGTTATGAAATTTATAGTTTCTGCTCATGTTTCAAATATAAATTATTTTAATGAAACCACAAGCGGGACGCTTGCGGTAGCGAGGGGAGAAGGTTCTGTAGTTATTCAAAAAGTAAAAGAAGGAAAAGCAGATTTTGGCTACAATGCAAGAACTGATGTGTATGAAAACTTATTGGCTGCAGGAGTAATTGACCCAACAAAAGTAACAAGAGTTGCATTAGAGAATGCCGCTTCAATTGCATCTATGTTATTGACTACGGAATGTGTTATTTCTGACATTAAGGAAGATAATCCAGCTATGCCAAACCCAGGAATGGGAGGTATGGGAGGAATGATGTAAGAAATAAAATCTAATTATAAATAAGAAGGCTACCAGTATTTGGTAGCCTTTTTTAGTTGTTATGATAATTATGATTTCAGTTTATTTATCAATAAATTAAAATCCTCTACCGGCAATTCGCAAGTATTGTTTTTACAGACATAGAATAAGGTTTTGCCATTTACAAACCTATTTTTAAAAATTTCTAATTCATCGTTTTCATTTGCAGACCAAAAACAATAAACATTTGGAAAATAGTGCTGCTTAAATTTTTGCATGTATTGTTTTGCGTCTTCGCCAATAATTACTAATTCATAAAACGGCATAGCAATTTTTTGAAGCAAAACTGCCCAATTTGCATAAGCATAAGAATACGATTCAACTTGTGCAATGTTGTAACTCAGCATTTTTTGGTAGCAATCAAAGTAGTTAATTGTTCCATAAATCTTGTGCAGCTTATGAATGTTGTTTGCCATAATTGAATTGGAAGAAGGAATAACATTGTCTTGTAGTTCTATTTTTCTGGCAATTAAATCGTTTTGATTGCAAGATGTGTAATAAAACAAAGAGGTTTCAAAATCTAAATATTCGGCGAACACAATCTTTAGATAACTGTTGGCAATCTCTGCCCATTTGGTATTTCCTGTGGCTTCAAACAAAATTAAAAACGATTCAATAACTGTGGAATAATCTTCTAGAAAAACATTCTCTTTATCTGCTTTGCTTTTGTAGTTACGTTTTATCAGTTTTTGAAAACTATTTTTGTTAATTATAAATTCTGCTGCTACTGTTGCATCGTATAGGTACAAATCGTTTGTTGTGGCAAAATATGCTTCTACCAAAGAACTAATCATTAATGCATTCCATGACAACAAAATTTTATCGTCTAATTGCGGACGAATTCTATTTCCTCTTTCAGCTAATAATTTTTGCTTTATTTCTTTTAATTTTTCTTGCGTTTGAGAAACTGAACAATTTAAAAAAACAGCAAATTCCTCGATACTTTTTTCTCTTAATAAAATATTGTTGTGGTGCTCCCACAACGCCTTATTGTTTATGCAATAAAAATCATGAGCTAATGAATAATCATCTTTTAAAACTTCTTTTAAGTTCTGCTCGGTCCAAACATAAAATTTCCCTTCCTCTCCTTCTGAATCTGCGTCTAATGCAGAAAAGAAAACTCCTGAAGTGGAAAACAATTCTCTTTTGCAAAAAGCAATAGTTTCCTCTACTACAGCTTTGTATTCTTGGTTTTTAAAAAATGAATATGCTTTAGAGTATAAACCTATTAGTTGTGCATTGTCGTACAACATTTTTTCAAAGTGGGGAACTTTCCATAAATGATCCACAGAATATCTTGCAAATCCTCCTCCAATTTGATCATAAATTCCGCCCATCATCATCTTATCTAAGGTTAGTTTAGTATGTTCAATTACTAAATTATCCTTAAACAAAAATCCATAAGAAAGTAAAAAATCATAATTTTTTGGCAATGGAAATTTAGGTGCTTTATCGGGTCCTCCTTCTCTATTATCAAATTCTTTTTGCCAGTTGTTTACTGCTCTTATTAAAATTTCTTTAGTAGGTTCAATCTCATTTTCTTTAAATGGTTGCTCACTAAGCTTTACTCCCTTTGTTAGTTTTGTGGCATACTCCATAAATTGCTCTCGGTCTTTTTCAAAAGATTCTACCAAGGATTCCAACACTTTTATCCATCTCACTTTAGGAAAATAAGTTCCTCCATAAACTGGTCTACCATCAGGCAAAGCAAAACAATTTAATGGCCATCCACCTTGCTGCGTTATAAGTTGAACGGCATTCATGTATACTTGATCTACATCTGGTCTTTCTTCTCTATCTACTTTTATGCATACAAAATGTTTGTTCATGATTTCTGCCACTTCCAAATCTTCAAAACATTCTCTTTCCATAACGTGGCACCAATGACAAGCTGCATAACCAATACTTATTAGAATTAGCTTATCTTCCTTTTGGGCTTTTAAAAACGCTTGCTCACACCAAGGAAACCAATTAACGGGATTGTGGGCGTGTTGTAATAAATAAGGACTGGTTTCTTCTACTAATAAATTGCTGAAAGAATTTCTTTCCACAAATTTACTGTTCACATTCACTGCAATCTTTGGCAGTAACCCACGAAATTTCTTTATCTATAATTGGGCCAATTTGAGGATCTAATGCCCTTGCAGTGGGAGAATCTAAATAGGCTTCAAATTCTACTCTATTCATACATCCAATGTAATAGTTCGTTCCACGGTAATCAATTTTTCCATATACACAGCCGTACCAATTTTCATCTTTTTTACAAGAATTTGAAGACAGTATAATAATTCCAAAAAATAAAATTACTAGGGAGGGAAGGATATTTTTTTTCATTATGGCTGAGTTATTTTTTAGCGTTTAGTTTATTTGTTTCAAAAATAGCTAATTGATTTGAAATGACAAAAATTTGCTTTTGAATTTTATTTATAACTACATTTGCAAACAATCATAGGGGGTGCCAATTTTTGGCTGAGATTATACCCATTGAACCTGATACGGATAATACCGGCGAAGGGAAAATGATATAAAAGATACTTTAAAAGCATCTCCTACATTATTAAAAAAGTGGAGATGAACTATTCTAAAAAATTAATTTTAATTCTAATCGCTGAATTCTTTTTTGCGACATTAAGTTTTGCACAAAATCAAATTAAATTAACTGTTAAAGATTCTTTAAGTTCCGAAGATCTTGTGGGTGCAAGCATCACAAGCCTTAATAATTTTTTAAATTACACAACACACAATAAAGGTGATGTGTTTATTAAAGTTTCAAAAACAGACACTTTGTTCTTAAAGGTAAATTACTTGGGATATCAAGAAAAAACTGTAGCAATTATTGGAACTAGTGCAAGTGAAAACTTGGTTTTATTGACCAAAAAAATTAATTTAAGTGATGAGATTATTATCACTGCCACAAGGGCAAATAATAATTCTGCTACTACTTTTTCTACTTTAGATGCCAAAGAAATTAAAAAAATAAATTTAGGAAGAGACATACCCATGCTACTTAATCAGATTCCATCTGCAGTTGCAAATTCTGACGCAGGTGCTGGAATTGGTTATACCGGAATTAGAATAAGAGGAACTGACCCAACTAGAATAAATACCACAATTAATGGAATTCCAATAAACGACTCAGAATCGCAAGCAACATTCTTCGTAAATATGCCTGACGTTATAAGCTCTGCAAATGATATTCAAATACAACGCGGAGTTGGAACATCAACCAATGGTGGTGCGGCATTTGGTGCTTCTATAAACATGCAAACCACACAGTATAATCCCGAACCTTATGCAGAAACAAATGTATCGGGTGGTTCATTTAATACATTAAAGACTAATCTAAAAATGGGCACGGGATTAATAGCAAAACATTTTACTGTTGATGGAAGAGCTTCCAGAATAATTAGCAATGGTTTTATTTACAGAGCAACAAGTAACTTGAATTCTTATTACGTTGGCTTAAACTATTATGGGAAAAATAAAAGTTTAAAGTTGGTTCATTTTGCAGGTTCTGAAATTACTTACCAGGCTTGGAATGGAGTTCCCGAATCAAGGCTAAGAGCTAACATAACTGGGATGCAAAACTATGCACAAAGAAATTACTTAAACTCAGCTGACTCAAGCAATTTACTGAACTCCAACTCTAGAAAGTACAATTATTTTACATACAAAAACCAAGTAGACAATTATAAACAACAACATTATCAAGCACATTATTCTCAACAATTCTCTAAATTTCTAACTGCAAATATCTCATTACATTATACAAAAGGAAGCGGATATTACGAAGAATTTAAATATGATCAAGAGTTGGCTAGTTACCTAATTTCTCCCGTTATTATTGGCAATGATACAGGGTATACTTCCAACCTAATAAGAAGAAAATGGTTAGACAATGATTTTTACGGAACTACTTTTTCTTTGCAGTACAACAACAATAAAAAAATAAGCTTTGTTCTAGGAGGAGGAATAAATCAATACTACGGAAACCATTTTGGAAGAGTTGTTTCTGCTGAATTGCAAAAAAATATTGACGATACAAAAAACTATTATTCTAATAACTCTTTAAAAAACGATTACAACATATTTATAAAAAATACATATTTCGTTTCATCCAAATTAAATCTATTTATTGACCTGCAAGTAAGAGGAATTGATTATACTTTTTTGGGATTGAGCCAATCCTTTACCTCAGAAATTGAAAGGGTTAATTTTAAATTTTTTAATCCAAAAATGGGATTTAACTATCAAATAAATCAAAATCAAAATTTATATTCTTCGCTGGCAATTGCACACAGAGAACCAACAAGAGAAGATTTTGTAAATACAACATACGCCAGCAGACCAAAGCAGGAAAGATTAGATAATATAGAAATTGGATACAACATAAGGCAAGAAAAATTTTTATTTAATGCGGTTATTTTTTTAATGGAATATAAAAACCAAATGGTACTTACCGGAAAGATAAACGATGTTGGAGCTTACACAAGAATTAATGTGCCTAATAGCTACCGAAGAGGATTGGAACTAGAAGGTGTTTATCAAATATACAAAAAGCTTGCTTTGAGGGGTAATGTTGCATTAAGTAAGAATGAAATACTTAATTATACAGAATTTATTGATAATTATGACATTGGAGTGCAGGATGAAATTAAGATAAGTAAAACAAATATTGCGTTTTCACCTGAATTTATTGGTAGTGCAACAATTGAATTAAAACCACTAAATTGGATAGAATTATATTGGTCACACAAATATGTTGGCAAGCAGTTTTTAGACAATTCAAAAAGTGAAGATAGAAAGTTAAATGCTTTTTATTTTTCAGATTTCAATTTTGTAATTCACCCAAAACAAAGGTTATTTAATAGCATTTCAATTATTGGAGGTGTTTACAATTTATTTAATGCTAAATACGAACCAAATGGATATACGTATGGATACATATTGGGCGGGCAAAGAATTACCGAAAACTTTTATTATCCTCAGGCAGGTGTGAACTTTTTAGTTGGATTAAGTTTAAAAATTAAGTAAAACTATACCTCAAAAACTTTTTGAAAGATTTAGAAGTAACTTATTTTTAAAACATATTTAAGATAGACTAAAAAAACACAAAAAGTAGTTGTAAAAACATACATTTGCACCTAAATTTAATTTAAACTATGAAATACAAAAGAATCCTACTTAAACTAAGCGGCGAATCGTTAATGGGAACCAAGCAGTTTGGAATAGACAACAATATGCTTTCTAAATACGCTGGCGAAATAAAACAAATTGTTGACCAAGGAATTGAAGTTGCAATTGTTGTGGGTGGAGGAAATATTTTCAGGGGGATTCAAGCAAGCGAAGGAGGAATAGATCGAGCCCAAGGCGACTACATGGGAATGTTGGCTACTGTAATTAACAGCATGGCATTGCAAAGTGCTTTAGAAGGCGTTAACATAAAAACACGTTTACTATCAGCCATTAAAATGGAGCAAATTTGCGAACCATTTATCAGAAGAAGAGCCGTAAGACACTTAGAAAAAGGTAGGGTAGTAATTTTTGGTGCAGGCACCGGTAATCCATATTTTACTACAGACACTGCTGCATCTCTTAGAGCAATTGAAATTGAGGCTAACGTAATACTTAAAGGAACCAGAGTTGATGGAATATATACTGCTGACCCTGAAAAAAATCCTGATGCAAAAAAATACGATACTATTACATTTGAAGAGGTGTATGAAAAAAATTTAAATGTTATGGACATGACTGCTTTTACTCTTTGCAAAGAAAACAAATTGCCAATTATTGTATTTGATATGAACCAAAATGGTAATTTACTGAAGATTGTAAATGGCGAGACAATTGGTACTTTAGTAAAAATTTAAATCGATTAATAAATTTAAATTAATGGAAAACAAAAGCGTGAGTAGTTTTATTAGAAAAGCCGCAGTATATTTTTTCCAAGGAGCTCTTTTTACTATTCCTATTGCAATTACAATTTATTTTTTATTTAAAATATTAATAACGGTTGGCTCAGTAATTGAAGTTTTAGGCATAAAAATACATCCACTTATAGATCCATTTTTAGGAGTAATTTTAGTGGTTGTTTCGTTAATAATTATTGGTGCTGTTGGTTCTATAATTTTCTTTAGACCAATTTTTATATTTTTAGATAAGTTAATAGAGAAAGCGCCACTCATAAAAACCATTTATTCTTCCATCAAAGATTTGATGTCGGCATTTGTTGGTCAAAAAAAACGTTTTAACAAACCTGTTTTAGTTAGAATGAACGACAATCCTGTGATAGAAAAATTGGGTTATGTTACCAATGAAGATTTAAGTGATTTGAATATAAGCCCAGAAAAAATTGCAGTGTATTTACCATTTTCTTATGCATTTACAGGCAATTTAATTGTTGTTTCTAAAGACTGCATAACTCCATTAAACACTACCTCTGCCGATTTAATGAAATTTATAATTTCTGGGGGCGTAACAGAGATTGATTAGTAACGAGACTTAACAAAGAAAAATTTGCAATAAAATCCAAAATAATACAGTTTTATCAATTCAATTTTTATTTTTGTCGTAAATTTTAAAACAGAACTCATTTTTAACACTACAATTTAATCAAATATGAAAAGCATCAAGTTTTTAGTACTATTACTAACATCCACAATCCTTGTTTCATCTTGTGGAGATACAAAAAAAGAAGAATCGTCTGAAGCAGTTATAGAAACTAAAGATTCTACCACAATAGAAAAAGAAGAGTTTACTCAGTTTGAGTTTGATAAAATGATGGCAAACTTCCCAAAGCCAATGGAAATTGAATCGGAAATCGTGAAAGCCGAAATTAAATTTGACAAAATAACCATCAATAGTTTAGAGAATTTGCCCAACTATCAAACGGAATCAAAAAAAGCATTAAATTTTGGAACTTACGCAGTTGATTTGGGCTACTTGGCTGCTTTTGATAAAAAACAAGAGGCACTAAAATATTTTAAAAATACTCGTCAGTTGGCAGTTGATTTAAACGCAGTGGAAAGTTTTGATAAGGTTGCAGGTGCAAACATCGAAAATCAATTGGCAAATAAAGATACTCTAATAAGAATTGCAGATGATGTGTATTATGATTCTTATACTTACATCAAATCTTCAAACAAACTAGAAGTTGCAACCTTAATTGTTGCAGGAAGCTGGATAGAAAGTCAGTACCATGCATTGTCGGCATTAAAATCTTATCCAAGAAATGCAAA
>CAIMMJ010000322.1 GCA_903842515.1 uncultured Bacteroidota bacterium
CTAATTCATCTGAAATTCTGGCTTTCAGTTTTACTTGAGCTGCATTCCCCAAAAGTTTTTTGTATTTCAAATAATGTGCAGGGCTGTTACTCAATACCCAATATTCAATTTTAATTCCTGGATTCTTTTTCTTCAAAAGTTTCGACGTTTCAATTGATTGAATGCAGTAAGGACAATTTGCTAATGCAATAATTGTAAGTTGTTTATTCTTCGGGAAATCCACTTTTGAATCTATAGAATAAGAATTATTTGAAAAATCTCCTTCATAAATTGGATGTATGGCAAAGTAAATTAAAAATGGAGCAACAAATAAAACTAAACTAATAATCAGTTTTGGTATTTTGCCAATTCGTTCGTTTTTTGACTTCTTAAAAAATAAAAAAGCAAGTAAAATGCCAATAACTACAAACAAGAAGTAGGAGATTAACTTACTTACTGTGAATGAAAGACCAATATTCAAAAGAAAATTTTCCATAAAGTATAAAAATAAAAAAAGTGGGTTATTATGCCCACTTTATTGATAATTCAAACTTAACTTATTAGTCAATTGAACAACTTCCTCCTACTGGTGTGTATGTTGTAGTTAATTGATCACAAGCTTCTTTAGCATCCGCTTTCTTAGCATCAGTAATTTGTGCAACAACGTTTGGTGTTCCTGCGCCAACTCCAGAAAACTTACAAGTACATGTGTAATCTTTCTTACAAGAAGAAAGAGATACTAATGCTACAGTTACAGCAGCAATCGAAAGTAATTTTTTCATATTTTTTAAATTTTAAAATTTGTCAAAAATAGTTAAATGTTTTTTAAGTAGATATAAGTAGAATTACCTGATTTATCTAAAATAGCCTTTTCTTAATGCAAAAATAATAATACCAGATGTACTTGTAGTTTTTGTTTTTTCCATAATTCGCAATTTGTGGCCTTCAACTGTTCGGTGACTGATAAATAAGTCTTCAGCAATTTCTTTGGATGTTTTTTCTTCACATAAGAGTTTTAAAATTTCTAATTCTCTTGGAGTAAAATTCTCTTTCATTTCCAATTCTAGGTTCAGCCTCTTCTCCTTTTTAGATTCCTCAATCGAGTAAAAACCTTTTTGGTGAACACTCACAATTGCATCTAATAAAACAGAAAAATCAGATAGCTTAGGTAAAAAACAAGTTGCACCTAATTCCAAGACAAAATTTAAAATCGGTTCTGAAAAATAAGCACTTAATACAACAATTTTAAGATTTGGATAGAGTTTTAAAATAATTGGCAAACAAGTTTCACCATCCATTTTAGGCATGTTTAAATCCAAAATCAAAACATCAACTGGGTTTTCCTTGATTTTTTCGATTAGTTCCAAACCATCTCCCACATCAAAAACCAAATTTAGATTTTCTTCATCTTCTAATAATGCTACGATGCCCTGTCTCAAAATTTGATGATCCTCCGCAATTGCAACTCTTATCCTCTCTTCATTATTTCTCATCGAATTTCCTTTTAATACCATTTATCAAAAAAAAGTAGGTTCCATTTATTAATTTTCTCAATTCAATAATCTAAAAAAGAATTGCAATTGGCATTATTAAAAATGATAATTTATTGTAATCTCTAGCTTTTTCAAATCTAAATTTTATTTCAACACGAGCAACTAGGTAGAAATACCTGATTTTAATAATTGAATTGAAAATGATTAAATTTAAAAACTAAACTTTTCAATCGCATCTTTCATGTAAATTTCAAAACAAGATTGAATATCATTTTCTCTTTTATAAAACTGTTCTGGAGCATTGTGAAGCA
>CAIMMJ010000323.1 GCA_903842515.1 uncultured Bacteroidota bacterium
ATCAAACGGAATCAAAAAAAGCATTAAATTTTGGAACTTACGCAGTTGATTTGGGCTATTTAGCTGCTTTTGATAAAAAACAAGAGGCGCTAAAATATTTTAAAAATACTCGTCAGTTGGCAGTTGATTTAAATGCGGTGGAAAGTTTTGATAAAGTTGCAGGTGCAAACATAGAAAATCAATTGGCCAATAAAGATACTTTGATAAGAATTGCAGATGATGTGTATTATGATTCTTATACATACATCAAATCTTCAAACAAACTAGAAGTTGCAACCTTAATTGTTGCAGGAAGTTGGATAGAAAGTCAGTACCATGCATTGTCGGCATTAAAATCTTATCCAAGAAATGCAAAAACAGAAAAATTATACAACAAGATTTACGAACAACAAACACATTTGAGTAATTTATTAAACGTGCTCACGCAATTTGAAGGTAAGGAAGAATTTAATGCCTTAATTACCGATTTTTCAGCCCTGTTAGAAATGTATAAGTCTGTTAAAGAAACCAAAGAACTTACTCAAGAAATTGCTACCAAATTCCAAAAAGAAGTTGAAGTAGTAAGGGCAAAAATTATTAAATAATTAATTTTATTTTTAGGAATGAAAAAGGCATTGAATTCGTTTAATGTCTTTTTTTATTTAGTACTATGAGCGAAAGTATATTAAAAGCTATTATCAAATTATTTGCAATTATTGCGGGGCTCGAAGAGCAGAGTGAAGGCAGTAGGCAAGTTGTGTTTTCTTTTTTAAATCAACAATTAAATGAAGATGCAGCCAACAAATACATAGAGTATTTTGATACGCTCTTAGCAAATGAAAAAAATATTGAAGATTCTACCCAAAAAAGAAAAAGAACATCTGCACACTCCGTAAAAGTATTGGGCATTTGCGACCAATTGAATACTGAACTCACTCAAAAACAAAAAATAATTGTTTTACTTCGTTTAGAAGAAATTATTTTTGAAGATGGAAATGTAAGCGAAGTAGAAATTGATTTTGTAGAAACTGTTGCCTCCAGCTTTAATATTCCGGATGAAGAATATTTGGTAATAAGAGAATTAGTAACAAAATCATTTGATGAACTTGATTCAAAAAGTATTTTAGTTTGCACCAAAAGTCATTTAAAAATAAATTCTTGCAAAACAAAAATTGTAGATGGCTTAAACGGTGCTTTTGTAGTACTTCATTTGCCAAGCGTAAATCAATATGTTATAAAATACAATGGAAAAACAGAGCTTTATTTAAATGGTCAGCCAATTGTTGTTGGTAAATTGTATTTGTTAAACCCGGGTGCATCTGTTAGAAGTAAAAAAACAAGTCCACTGTATTTTTCTGATTTCGAAAAATTCTTTTTACGTCAAGCAGAAAACGAAGAAATAGTATTTGAAGTAAAAGACCTTGAGTTTCAATTTAAAAGCGGTAGAATTGGCATCCATCCTCTAAGTTTTACCGAAAAATCAGGCGAATTAATTGGTATTATGGGTGGAAGCGGTGCAGGCAAATCTACCTTGTTAAATGTATTAAACGGAAACGAAATCCCCACCAGCGGCTCAGTAAAAATTAACGGTTTTGATTTACACCAACAACAAGATAAACTGCAAGGAGTTATTGGATATGTTCCTCAAGACGATTTGTTGATAGAATCACTCACGGTTTTTCAAAATTTATATTACAATGCAAGATTGTGTTTAGAAAACAAAACCCACGATGAAATAAAAGCAAAAGTAAAAGAAGTTCTTGCTCAATTGGGACTGCAAGAAACTTCAGACTTAAAAGTGGGTAACAGCTTAGACAAAACAATAAGCGGAGGACAAAGAAAAAGACTAAATATTGCATTAGAACTCATAAGAGAACCTGCTATTTTATTTTTGGATGAACCAACATCAGGACTTTCTTCTAGAGACAGCGAAATAATAATGGATATCCTTAAGGGATTGGCGCTACGCGGAAAACTGATATTTATAGTGCTCCACCAACCTTCATCAGATATTTTTAAATTGTTTGATAAACTTTTATTGCTTGACACGGGCGGCTATCCAATATATTACGGAAACCCGGTAGAATCATTAATTTATTTTAAAAATACTGTTAATCATATTAATGCAAACGAAAGTGAATGTGTTACCTGTGGAACAGTAAATCCGGAGCAAGTATTTAGTATTGTAGAAGCTAATGTGCTTGATGAATATGGTAACGTTACCCCACACAGAAAGATATCTCCAAAACAGTGGAATAAATATTTCTTAGAAAAAATAGCTCCTAAAACAAATCTTCAAGATGATTTTAATTTTACAAAAAAAGCATTAATTTTTTTGAATGTTCCTAGCAAACTCGAACAAATAAAAATATTCTTTAAAAGAGATTTATACTCTAAAATATCTAATCTACAATACTTATATATAACATTGTTGGAAGCTCCTGTATTAGCTGCTATTCTTGCGTTTATAATAAAATATTACAGCAGCACCAAAAACGGCGAGTATATTTTTAGAGAGAATCCAAATTTGCCTGCATATATTTTTATGTGTGTAATTGTTTCGCTTTTTTTGGGCATGAGTGTAAGTGCCGAAGAAATATTTGCAGACAGAAAAATTTTAAAGCGTGAAAAGTTTTTAGACCTAAGCAGATTTAGCTATATAGCCTCTAAAGTTGGGCTTATGTTTTCTATCTCTGCTCTGCAAACTTTGTTGTTTGTTATTGTAGGAAATAGTATTTTAGAAATAAATGGAATGTATTATACATATTGGATTGTATTATTTAGCGTTTCTTGTTTTGCAAACTTGTTAGGTTTAAATATTTCTGCAGCGTTCAAATCCGCAGTTACCATTTACATTTTAATTCCATTTCTTCTTATACCTCAATTACTATTGGCAGGTGTAATTGTAAAATTCGAAAATCTTCATCCGGTATTATCATCCTCGTCCAAAGTTCCTACAACAGGTAATATAATGTGCAGCAGATGGGCTTTTGAGGCTTTGGCGGTAGAACAATTTAAGAACAATGAATTTGAGAAACCAATTTTTGAATGGAACAGAAAAATTAATTATGGCAATTATATTCAAAATTACTGGGCAGATGCTATAATTGAAAAACAAGAAGAAATAGATGCAAATATTGAAACAGATAAAAACAAAAAAATAATTGTATCAGAAATTAAATTAAAAGCTTTGGATGCAGGTTTTTCGAGTAAATTAACAACACAAAATTTTAGTACAAATGAAGTTAAAAATGAAGTAGAAAAAATAAAAAATTATTACTCCAAAATTGCAAGAAGTGCCAATGAGCAAAAAGAACAATTATTAAAAAAATTTGTATCAGATTCTATTAAAAGGCATGAATATAAATTGCTTCAGCAAAAAAACGAAAACGAAGCACTTACCTTAATGCTCAGAAATTCTCAAGAAGTAACTAAAATACAAGAGGAAAATGAAAGGCTTTTTCCTCACTACGATCAAATATATTTAAAGAGCAATGAAAATGGATTTAGCTCTCATTTTTATACGCCACAAAAAAGTTTTATGGGTTTGGAGCTAAATACACTTGTATTTAATATAAGTATAATTTGGACCATGAGTTTAATACTTATTTTGATGCTTTATTACAATGTGCTGGAGAAATTTTTAAATCTATTTGAAAGCAGAAAAAAGTAACTATAAAATCAACACCAATTCTTTTTTTAATTTTGGAACAAGATAAATTCCTGTGTATACAAAGTTTATGAATTTCTTAAAAATTCTACAAACAATTTCATTGCAATTGCACGGTGACTCAATTTGTTTTTTTCTTCTATACTAAGTTCGGCCATTGTTTTTGAATATCCTTTGGGAACAAAAATAGAATCGTAGCCAAAACCATTTTCTCCTACTTCAGCCGTATTAATTTTACCCTCTAAAAAGCCCTCAAAAAATACTTTTTCAGTTCCATCATAGTAGCACAAGCAACAAACAAATCTTGCATCTCTATCTTTGATGTTTTTCAAATTTTCTAGTACCAATTTTCTGTTTTTGGCATCATCTTTTTCTATACCTGCATACCTTGCAGAAAGAACGCCAGGTTGATTGTTTAAAATTTTAATTTCTAATCCTGAATCATCCGAAACTACCGGAATATTAAATTTTTTAAACACAAATTC
>CAIMMJ010000324.1 GCA_903842515.1 uncultured Bacteroidota bacterium
CTTAAAAGTAAAAAAATAAAAAAAGCGTAAGAAATTTCTTACGCCTTAAAAATAGTTATTTTATTCTTATTATTTTTTTTGTGCAAATTCAAGATTTAATTTAACCTCTACTTCGTCTCCAACTACTGCTCCTCCAGCTTCTGTCATTGGATTCCAGGTTAGCTTAAATTCTTTTCTGCTGATTTTTGATGTTGCTTTAAATCCTGCTTTTGTGTTGCCATATGGATCTTTCATTATTCCGCCAAAATACACTTCAAATTTTACTCGTTTAGTAACATCTCTTATTGTTAAATCACCTTCTAAAATATATTTTTTATCGGCAGTCTTTTTAAAAGAAGTACTTTTGAAAGACATTTGAGGATATTTTTCTGCATTAAAAAAATCGTCTGCTTTTAAATGTTTGTCTCTCATTTCATTGTCAGTATTAACACTGTTTACATCAACTGTAAAGTTAATTGCAGCCCCATCAAAATCTGCCTTGGTAGATTCAATGCTTCCATTGTAAGTTCTAAAGCTTCCATCCACTTCAGAAACAACTAAATGTGTTACTGTAAATTTTACATTTGAATGTGAATTGTCAACACTCCAAGAAGTACTTTGAGCAGTTGCAAACATAGTAGCTGCAAGCATGCTACTTAAGATGATTAGTTTTTTCATAAAAAATTTTTAGTTATCGAACAAAGAAAAGTAAAATAAACGATGTTGTAACATTAATAAATGTTGTTTTGCTTTAAATAATTGATATACAATTACATTAAATAAGGTTTGTTTTTGTAAATCAAAGATTTTGAAGATTAATTTATTGCTAATTTTGCAAACAAAAATAATAAAGAATGATTCAAATAAATCCCAAAGAAATTTCATTAGGAAAGCTACAGCAATGCCTAACTTCATTAGTAGCACCAAGACCAATTGCATTTGCCAGCACAATTGATAAAGCAGGAAATAATAACTTAAGTCCGTTTTCATTCTTCAATATTTTTAGTAATAATCCACCAATGCTTGTATTTTCTCCCGCAAGAAGGGTAAGAGATAATACAACAAAACATTCCTATCAAAATGTTTTAGAAGTTCCTGAAGTAGTTATAAATATGGTTAATTATGAAATGGTTCAGCAGGCTTCATTGGCCAGTACAGAATATCCAAAAGGTGTTGATGAATTTATAAAATCAGGATTTACTGCAATAGATTCAATGTTTGTTAAACCCAAAAGAGTAAAAGAATCGCCGGTGCAACTAGAATGTAAAGTAAAGAACATTTTTGAACTTGGAAGCGAAGGAGGAGCCGGTATTTTGGTGATGGCTGAAATTGTAATGATTCATATTTCTGAAAATGTGATGATTGGAGATAAAATTAGTCAGGATTTATTAAGACTTGTAGGAAGGCTTGGAGAAAATTGGTACTGCAAGGCGTTTGGAGAATCGCTTTTTGAAATTGAAAAACCGCTAACCACCCTAGGCATTGGAGTTGATCAAATTCCGAATTCCATTAAAAATAGTAAAATTCTTACTGGAAATAATCTTGGACAATTAGGAAACATAGAGAAAATGCCATCCATAGATGAGGCCGTTGCATTTACTGAGTTAATAAAAATAAATGAACTCACAAATTCGCAAAGCCATGATAACATTGAAATGATTCACGAGTTGGCAAAAAAATACCTTGAAATGAATAAAGTAAAAGAAGCTTGGATGATTTTATTAAGTGTTGAAAAGTAAATTTTTATTAGCCTATAATTCTAATTAATTTTGTAAAAAAATATTAGTATTATGTTACAAATCACAGGAGTTATAAAAGTAAAGTTCAATGAACAAAAAGTAAGCGATAGCTTTAAAAAAAGAGAGTTTGTTATTACAGAAAACAGTAGTCAATATCCTCAACACATTAATTTTCAATTAACGCAAGACAAATGTTCGTTAATAGATAATTTCAATGCTGGCGATACTGTTAAAGTTTCATTTAATTTAAGAGGAAGAGAGTGGACAAACCCACAAGGAGAAGTAAAATATTTTAATTCTTTGGATGCTTGGAGGATAGAGAATGCAGACAGTAATCAAAATACAGCACAGTCGGCACCTCAATCTAATAGCTATCAGGCGCCTGCGCAAAATACTCCTCCAGTAATTTCTTCATCGGTAAATTTAAATAGCCAAGAGGACGATTTGCCTTTTTAAAATAACAAAGTAAAAAATTAAAAACCGTGATTTTTCGCGGTTTTTTTGTTTACCAATGTTCCTAATTTAACCTACTTAATATTTGTTGGAGGCTTGTTCTAATGGCACTAAGCCTATCAATTACATTATTATCAGGTAGTAGATTGGTGTTTCGTTTTAACTTTGCTTTGGCCCCATTTAAAGTATGTCCTTCTTTTTTAACCAGGACAATAATTTCACTTATTATCGCAATGTCTTTTTTTGAGTATTGTCTTATTCCCTTAGAATTTCTTTTTGGTTTTAAATGGGGAAATTGTTTTTCGTAAAATCTCAGTGAAGAAAATGGGATATTAAATTTCTCAGAGACTTCCTTTATTGAGTAATATAATTTTAAATCTTTTTCCATAAGTATACTGTTGCTATGCAATACATAGGTAA
>CAIMMJ010000325.1 GCA_903842515.1 uncultured Bacteroidota bacterium
AAAAATTAAATAAATAAAAACAACTTTCTTTCTGCTTTTTAATAATTGACTCATTAACCCACTAATTATATCACCTACAGATAATCCCAAGTAACAATACATAACAGCATTACTAGTTTTTACTTCACCATCAATTACTCCTATGGATTTTGCAAATGTTTCTGAAAGTGCTATCAACACACCAACAACGAACCAAATTGGTAATCCTATCATTATACAGTGTAAATATTTTATTGCATTATTTGATTTAGAAAAAAGCGATAAAAATGAACCTTTTTTTACCGTTTGAGTTTGCATGCTTGTATACATACCAGATTCGTATGTTCCAATTCTTAAGGCCAATAATGCTAATCCTAATGCACCTCCTGTAAAATAAGCTGTTTGCCAATTAAATTTATCGGCAATGGCAGCTGCTAAAACCGCTCCAAGTGCGCCAAAAGTAACAACTATCATAGTACCGTATCCTCTTTTGTCTTTGTGCATTGTTTCGGCAATTAATGTGATGCCTGCACCTAACTCGCCTGCTAAACCAATTCCTGCAACAAATCTAATAATTGCATAGGAGTTTACGTCCTTTACAAATCCATTGGCAATATTTGCAATAGAGTACATTAGAATTGAACCAAACAACACTTTTATTCTGCCTTTTTTATCTCCTAAAATACCCCATAACAATCCTCCGATCAACATACCTGTCATTTGCATATTAAACAACAAAATACCTGTATTTTCTATGTTTTCTGGCAATACACCAATATCAATTAAACTGGCTTTTTTTACTATATTAAACAATATTAAATCGTATATATCAACAAAGTAGCCCAAAGCTGCAACTACAATTAGAATTATTTGCTGTTTACTAATTTTTGAATGGTCTTCCATATTTAATATTTTTTGTTGAACCTTGAATTAAAAATAATATTTTTGAAACAATATTAGCAAAGAAATAATTTATTGAACTATAAAGTAAAACTTTTTAATCTCAAAAACTAAACTTATGAAAGACAATATTGTGGGAATACAGCAAGTTGGAGTGGGAATTCCTGATGTTTTAAAAGCATGGGAATATTATAGAAAAAACTTTAATATGGATGTTCCAATTTTTCAGGAAAGTGCCGAAGCTAAACTAATGACAAAATATACTGGAGGAAAAGTTCACTCCAGAAGTGCGGTGTTAGCAATAAACTTAAATGGAGGAAGTGGATTAGAAATTTGGCAATATACCAGCAGGGAATCTGAAAAGCCAAAATTTGAAATTGAACTAGGAGACTTAGGGATTTTTATTACCAAAATAAAAGCTAAAAACGTAGAGGAAACTTATTCAGATTTTAAAAACAGAAAAGTAGAAAATGTTGGTGAACTTCTTGAAACACCAAACGGCGAAAAGCATTTTTATTTGAAAGATTTATTTGGAAATATTTTTGAAATAGTTCAAGGTAAAGATTGGTTTAGAAAAGACAAAAGCTTAACCGGCGGTGTATGTGGTGTTGTAATAGGTGTAAGCAACATGGAAAAATCTTTGAACTTCTATAAAAATCTTTTGGGATACGACAAAGTTATTTATGAGAAAGAAGGAGTATTTGAAGATTTGAAAGAGATAAATGGTGGTACAAAAAAATTTAAACGAATATTATTAGAAAGGAAAAAAGATGTGTCAGGAACATTTAGTAGATTACTTGGCACCGGACAAATAGAGCTAGTTCAAAGCATAGATAAACCCGGAAGAAAAATTTTTGAAGGAAGATACTGGGGCGATCAAGGTTTTATACATCTGTGCTTTGATGTGTATAATATGAAAGAATTAGAAAAACATTTTGAGCAAAAAGGTCATCCATTCACAATTGATAGCAATACCTCTTTTGATATGGGAGAGGCTGCTGGTCACTTTACGTATTGCGAAGACCCTGATGGAACCTGGATTGAATTTGTTGAAACGTACAGAATTCCAATTTTGAAAATTATTGGTTGGTATTTAAATGTTGGCAAAAGAGATAGAACCAAACCATTACCAGATTGGATGTTAGGTGCTTTAAGACTTACACGAGTAAAGAATTGAAAAATTTTGTATTGTTTACCCTCATTATTCTAACAAAAAAAATTTAAAACTAGAAATTAGAGTACTTTTAAATACATCAACAATTTATTTTTTTATGAGTATCATTTAAAAAAATTTAGAGAGGAGTATTTTGTTGTCCCTCAAATTCTCTTAAACTCAATAAAATTAGTTGACTTGGATGAAGATATACGATTTAAATCTACCGTTTTTCTTTCCAAATTATTAAAAACATGGCATTTTTTCGGAGCGA
>CAIMMJ010000326.1 GCA_903842515.1 uncultured Bacteroidota bacterium
ACATTCGCATTAAAAAAAACACATAAATCCTTATTTTTAATTGTTCTGTTGTTTCTGATATTAGACTTTGATTTTACGATTGGTCGTTCAGCTGTGTTATTATTTTCAGCATTTTTTTGAGCAAAAACAAAATTACAAATGACACTTAAAAAGATGATTAGCAATGGATTTTTCATCTTTCTAAAGTACTAATTAGTTTAATGAAATAAAATTATTTTAGAATTTTCTTTAATTGTTTACTACGATAAACAATAGCTATGAATGTACCGAAAGCCATAATAAAACAACCCAACCATAAAATATTGATGAATGGAAATAAGTAAGCTTCCATTACAATAAAATCACGCTGATTGGATTTTCTTTCGCTGTGCTGAATTTCAATGGAGCCATCATTAGGATTAATTTTCCAAAACACAAATTTCAATCCTAAATCAGCAATACTGTCGCTAATTGGTACAACGGAATTTTCTTGCAAACGGTATTTTGGTCGTGATTTGAATTGTTTGTTTTCAATATTCACTGCTCGCAACACAGCTGTAACAGTAATGGCTGAATCAATTTTTTCGTATTGTTCTTTGCTTACGCTAGTTAATAATGAATCTAAAATCACAAAGGAATTGGAAGTAAAAATGGTATCTCCTAAATGTATAATATTATTTGTAGGATCAGTAAAACCTGATAATTCAGTTTCTGCTTGATTGATGGTGTTTAAATCAGCATAAGTAATATGCGTGTAAATATCTTTATCAATAAAGTGGCGAGTATCCGGCTCAGCGGCATTTCCCATTCTTTCATTAAGCTGTATTATAGGAAATAAATTAAATGCTTTTTCAAGTTGACCATTTTCTTTTTTGGTGAAATAATTTACTTCATAAAGAATATGAATGCCATCACGTTTTTTACCTGCAAACGTTGCATAATAAGGTCCCATTTTTAAAGTGTCGCCTTGTGTAAGGAGTAAACTTTTACTATTGCTGTATTCCTTACCTAAAGCTTCCACATTTTTACGCGAGGAATTTTTAGATAATGTTACTTTTTTGGATGTGGAAATTAATGCGCCTAAAATAATCAATGCAAAACCGATGTGTGCGATGCTTGCACCCGCCGATTTAATTTTTCCTTTTAAAATTCTTAACCAGTAATCTGCATTTGCGAATACAGAAAACACACATGCAACCAATAATACGGCATAACTGAAATAATAACTTTTTTGTTTTTCAGGAGCAAGATCGTAGGCTTTAAACGAATACAAAGCAAATGCAGCGGTTAATCCAATTGCAAGCGATAACAAAACAGAAACCCATAAGCTTTTGTAAAACTTTTTCATGTCTGTTTTACGGTATTTCAAAAACTGAGCAAAGCCTGTAAGTAACATAATGATTAAAGCAAAAGGCAAACTCCATTTGTTGTAAGTAAAAACATCAATTGGTGCACTTTTCTGACCAAGAAGTTTGTTAAAAATAGGCGTTGAAGTAAATAAACTAATGATCACTGCGCTCATTACTAGCATTAGCGAGCCAACGAACATCCAAAATTCTCGCGAACTGATTTGATCTTCTGAATCATCTTTTGGAAAAGATTTAACGTAACCAATAACAATGAATGCTGAAGTAATGATTCCCCAAGAAATAAGTGTGTAAGATGGAAATAAATTAAAGGTGAAAGCAAACAATAAAGTAATTAATGATGCTAAACCATACACCAATTTTGAGATGTTGTGTTGAAGAAGTGCAAACACAGAGGCAAAAACAAACAGGAGCAGAAACAACAACAATTGTTTTTGCATACCTAAATCGGTAAAAGCATGTACAGA
>CAIMMJ010000327.1 GCA_903842515.1 uncultured Bacteroidota bacterium
AATCTTTTCAAAAACCTTAGAAACTGTTTTAATTTTTTGGTGATCGGGTGCTACACCACTCCTTACTAAACCCCATGGGGTAGGAAGTTTCTCAATCATATCGATCTGGAAAGATAAATCATGGGTTTGTAAATTTTGCAATGCCTGCGCAGTGAAATATCCCGCTGGCCCAGCACCAACAATTGCTATTTTGTATTTCTTCATAGTTCACTCAAACAAATTCTAAGCGTATTTGTTTCCACCTTATGCCAAAACAATCTTTAAAAAATTTTGTGAAAGCATTTTTTGATTACAAATATTTTGATATCTTTCACAAATTAAAGCGGACATTTCATTTAGTTTATCATGGTCACTAATTAGGTTTCTGATTTTATCAACTAGCGCAATAGAATTTCCAGGAGAAAAACACTCAATTTCAAATCCTTCTGTAAATAGTTCTGTAATACCTTTATTACCTGCAGTTAAGTAAGGTATGGCTAAAAATGCAGCCTCAAAAGCTTTGTGGGGGATTGTTCTATCTAGCCGGCTATGTTTTGCGAGCTGACCTAATATTATTGTAGATGACTTTTGTAATTTAGAAATTCTGCCTCTAGGTAATATGTCTCGACTTATAAAAGAGCTCTTGCTGAAATCAATGTTTATTGGCAAGCCAGGGCAAAACACCCAAAAAGTAATCTTATCTTCACTTAATATCTTCGTAGCCTCCGCTAAAACCTCTATACCTGCTTCGGGATTATATTTACCACGAAATAGAACTATCTTCGAGTTGTTGAAGATATCTGGAGGTGTTTCATATGTAGTATCCAACTGAAACGATTCTTCATCGAAGCCAGTATATAAAACATTGCATTTTTTACTTCTTATTAAAAAAAGTTTGCAATAAAAAGTTTTTTGTAAATTACTTTCTAAAATTATTTTTCTTGCGAGATGTGATGACATGAAATCGATAAGATAATTCTTTATTGCAATCGATCCAAAGATTCCATACCGTTTTCTTGAAATTACTGTTCCTTCAAAAAGCGACCAACCTGCATCTAGAACAACATTTTTACCTAGAAAAAATCTAACAAATGGCACTAAATACTGGCTTGGAGACATGACAACAAAAATACTGTCTTTAGAAAATTGCTGTTTTATTTGCAAAAATTGCCTGATTAATTCTTTTGAATTAATTTTTATAAATTCAACATTTGCGCCTAATTTTTTGGAACCGTTGAAATAAGTCCAGCTCCTTGAATAGCCAGCCTCACCTATAGTCAAAAAAATTATTTTCTTGGTATTCAATTTCTCCCCGTTTCGGCTTAAAAGTGAATTTTGTTGCTTTCAAGTGCTATGTGAACTCCCGCGGAGACGAGAGGATTTGAACCTCCGAAACCCTTTAGGGGTTAACCTCATTAGCAGTGAGGCGCACTAGACCGGGCTATGCGACGTCTCCAATACATAAAGATTACCGCTGTTTACTCACCTCTAGCCAATTACCGCCTCTTAGGTAGGCTTATCAAA
>CAIMMJ010000328.1 GCA_903842515.1 uncultured Bacteroidota bacterium
ATCATTTGCCATTATTTGAGCACCAATGTTTTGATTGTTTTCTACTATTACACCAAACTTACAGTTTTTAATTGTATTGTTAAACGCAAAAACCTTAGCATTTCCATAAGATGAAATTGCTCGGTTTGTGAAGTTTTGGAAATAGTTTTTCGGAATGTAATTATTATTTGGGTCTAAGCCATAGTAATTGCCAACATTGAGTGAAAAATCTCCTGAACATTTGTTGTCAATTCCATTATAGGCATTTTTAAAATCGCCATTAAATACCCCTAAATTGCTGTTGCGGTTTACAATACAGGCAGTAGTAGCAATTATAGGAAACGGGGGTGTTCCAGAAGACATGCCTGTAAAAATAATGTAGCTGTTTACGCTAAAACGATTTGTGGCACCATCATAATTATCGTTGCCAATTGTAATGGTAATATCGCTAGGTACATCTGAAATAAAGATATTGCGGAGAGAATTTCTATTTACGGATATGTCTGTACTTCCCTCAAAAGTAGAATTTTCAATTTTTACACAATCGCTACCATAAATGTTAGCTAAATCTATGTGATGAATGTATACATCTGTAAAATTTTTGAATAAATACGATGACATAATTTCTAAAGATGCAAAATTAGAAATTTGAACTGCATTAGTTGCATCAGAAATACTAGTGTTATCGCATATAATTCTTCCGTTATTGAAGTTAATTCCTTTCCATCTGTAATCGCATGCTCTGATATTGGAGTAAGAAAAGTAAAGATCAAAAATATTTCCAGCATTTATTATCTCGGTATTTGCTTCCACAGCAATGTTACAATTTTCAAATATAATATCTGTGTCAATAATTATTGTACCTGAAAGAACAAATGTTTGATTAGAAATTGTGTTAGTTCCAGTAGTCCCAATTAAATTCAATAAATCTTGTGCAGTTGTATTAGAATAAGACGGAAATTGACTGCAACAAGGATTTACTTCAATTAACGCCTCTGCTTTAGTACACCCATCGAAAATGCCAAATGAAATATTTCCGCCAAAATTGTTGTTGAATAGTTGCCAATTAACCTGAATACTATTTGCAGAAATAACAGTAATGCATCCTGTCGGATAATTGTTTTGTATGTCAGAAAATGAAATGTTATTAATTGATTCAATAGCCAGAGTTGTACCAAGAGCACTAGTGTAGATTTCTGTGTTGTTGCATGGAGGTTCAGAATTATTGCTCCCTACAACTACATTTGAAATGATAGGATTAACAAAAACATTTTGATTTGCAGTTGTAGAGCAATTGTTACTATCTGTTACAATTAAATTGTAAGTAGTAGTTGATGGGGGAGATACCCAAGGCATAGGGTCGGTGGGGGTATTACCAATGTCAAAATATGTGTTTGGAGACCATAAAAAAGAATAATTTGTTGCATTTGAGCCATTGATAAAAAGTGAGTCTAGACCCAACTGTATGTTTGCGTTTGGCTGACAAATAAATAAATCGGGTAAATTTCCATTTGCGTTAGTTTTCAATAAAGGCAGGGGATTAACAATAATTGTCCCCGAAGCTTTAACGGTGTCACATCCTCCTATTAAGGGAATGTTATAATTAAATGTTCCTGCTTCTGTAGGTGTACCTGCTATTGTAATTGTATCTGAAGACCAAGTGGCAGATACACCTGCTGGCAAACCATTAGCACCCAAAACACCTGCATTTGAAATTCCTGTAGCTCCTGTAGTTGTGAGTATAATGTTTGTTAGTGGTGAATTGACACACAAAGTTTGATTGCTAGTATCTTGAGAGGCAGTATTGCTTGGTATAATTGTAACAATTATAGTGTCGGAGGATGCAGAAACACAACCACTACTATCAGTAATTGATACTGAATAACTACCAGCTGTTGTAGCTGCAATTTCTTGAGTGATTTCTCCATTGCTCCATAAATATGAAAATGCTGCATTTGAAGATAATACAACACTATCCCCTTGGCAGAAAGTTGTTGTGTCTAATGCTGTTATTATTGCTATTGGTAAGGGATTTACAAAAACTTCAATTGTATCAGTAGAAGTGCAAGAACCATTGGTGACTGTAACATTATAATTGTAGGCGCCTGAGTTGAATAGAGTATCTAAAAATACATTTTCATTTTGATAATCTAAAAGCAAAGTTGAATCTAAAGAAAAGCTATATTCAAATTCAAAAGGAACACCAGAAGGAGAGGACAATGTATCGGGATTTGCAGTAAGTTGAATTGGTGTTCCAATGCATACGGTGTCGAGGCTAGAAACAAGAGAAACTGAAAAAGAGTAGTCTTCAATAGCTAATGTTTGGAAAATAAATGCTCCATTGTAGGGGTTAAATGTAATTAATGTATAAGTCCCAATTTCTAAACTGTCGAAAGTGAAACTTTCTACAATGGCTGTGTCCAAACCAAGCAATGAATCGTTGGAGTTGTATAAATATGCTTCCATTTGAAAAACGGGTGGTGGCAAAACAGGATTTGTATTAATTACGGTTATTGCACCAGTGCTGTCTATTTTGCAGGCATGTTTAACAATTACAGACAGATTTTGACAACATGTATCAGTTGTATTTTGTAATACAGCTATGGCGTTTTGGTAATTGTTGTTTATTTCTATTGGAGTTATATCAAATTGACTAGAACAAATATTTTCACCGTCTAAGGAAGCATGTATTACGGGATTTAATGGGTTGTATTCTTGGCAAAATCCTTGAGACAATTTAAACCTAAGTTTATATTTTAGGGTACATCCTGAATTTAAAATGATGGAGTCAATTTCTAAAGTGTTATCAACAAAAGCAGCACCCGACATAGAATCAACTACTAAATTGAAGGTATCCATTTGGAAAGGTAATATTTGAGGAGCAGCAGATGGACAAGTAATACTGATTTCGGCAGGGTGTTGAAAAATTAAACCAGAACCAAAGTTCAAATCTAAATTTGTTAAATTTATTTTTGGTTGATTTATTGGGTTATGAATTTCAAGCTCCCACACTAAATCGCAATTTTCGGTACTAAATGTATTGGAAATATTTGTTTGATCTAAATCGCCTGCACCTAATTGAAATGTTTTTGAAACACTGCAACCCATGCAAGAAGTGTTAGTGGTATCGGCAACAAAATCAGTTAATTGTTGGGGGGTGCAAAATACTTTGATTTCAAAAGTAATATCAAAAGCATCGGGGAAACAACCGTGTGTTCCACCAAGTAGAATATCAATATTGGCAACAGTGGTATCATTATCTAAACCATTATTTAACTTAAACCAACCATTTTGATAAATTGGACTAAAACCAGCAATTGTTAAATTAGTGTCAATAGTAACTGGAACTGCATTATCTCTAATTTTTATAGCTAGAGGGAGTCCTTGCAAATTGGGCGGTAGGTTAATTCCAAACTCATAGGAATTGAGTCCATTTGCAAGATTTATTGTATCGGGAATACCTAAATTAAATATGTTGGTGCAATTTATAGTTATTGCATTTATAGATAAATTGGATGTTTGAAGTTCGGCAGGTAAAGGGTTAATAGTATCAAATTGAGGGGTATGAATATAGGCAAATTGGTTTATGGGTATTTCGGGGTAAACTAAGCTGTCGGTATTAGGACATTCTTTTTTTAATCTTAGAACCAGTCCTTTGTATTGGTTTGTAGGAATTTGTTCTCTTTTATATGCAGGCAATAAATTACTTGAAGAGATTCGAGAAAAGGTTGATGTATTGTGTTGATATGTATTACCCGAACCTGTGAAACCAAAAACATTTTCAATTCCTGTGTCAGCAACATTTGATGGCCATGCACTTAATGGCCTAAATTCATAATTAAAATCTGGGAAAAGTCCCATACCCCCAATATGGCTAATGCCTAGTGCACTGTTTAGCTTGCAGGCACTCTCCACTAAGCTATCATTTTGTGAATCAAAAACCTCTACATCTGTTGGTAATTCTACGGTTCCTGTGTAATTATGTCTTTCTTCAAAAATTACTTTTGGTACAAGAATGGTAATTTGTTTGTTTCGTGGGTCACAACTAAATGCTGTATCGCTGTTATTTCTTAAAGCAAACTGTAATTGCATGTCTAATGGATAATAGCCGGGACTGGAATTATTTGATGTACTGGTTACCCTAAAATTTGCAGTTAGGCTAATTGTATAAACTTTGGTAGAGTCTAACCCTAAGGCAGCGTAATTCCATTCTAAACTTCTTACCCAACGGTTATTTAAATACCCGGGAACTGCTTGTAAACTTGGAGGGGCGAATGTTGGAGTAGTGTTAATAGAAATTACATTCAATAGGTCTGATGTATCAGTGAAAGTAAGATTAAAATCTAATAGTGATAAAAAGTTTTGGTCGAAACTTGCTAAATTGTTGTGTGTTATTAATGCCTGAAAATGAGTATAATTTCCACTCGTAAGTTGAGTTTGTAGTGGTCTTTCGCCATTCATTTCTAAATGAAAGATATCATAAGGATAAAAACGACTTAACTCTACTGTGCGGTCCATTTCATCAATTGTATCATTTTGGTTGGTTTGTATGCTGTCTAATGCAGCATTAAATGCAGCTAGATTGCTAATTGGATTGGAAGGATAATTAGGTTCAGAAGCCCAGCCAAATGTATTTCTTCTTACAACAACGTCTTCTTCTGTGTGAATGTCGGCAGTGCAAGGCCCCGGACAGTGTATGAAAATTCCTTGTTGTGAACATCCAAGATTTCTTACACACTCGTTTCCACCTATAGAACAACTTTCGCATACTGCTTGATACAAGAAGTTTATTAATAAAGTTCCAAATGTGCTTGCAACAAGAGAATCAAAATTAACATCAGGGCAGGGCAAACCGCTAAGGTTAAATTTTATGTCGTATTGTGTTCCTGTAGGCGGGGGCAAATTCACAAAAATAGCATTGTCAATTATAGTGCCTGTTGCTGCTGCTCCATTAACAATTAAGTTCGAAATGTTGCCAATACTAATACTGTCTGGTAAGTTGGCGGCAGAAATTCTTAAACGATATGACGTACTGCAAGTAAGCAAAGGTATATTTGTTTTACTTATTGTAAACGGCGACTGAGAAGGAACAGCAAGTAATATTTGAAATGGCAAAGGTGCGGTAATGCTTGCTCCCGCAGGTGGCGAAAACATATTGACTACAGGGTTGAGAGCAGGAAGAAGAGGGCTTGCAATTAGGGGTAGTTGCAAAGTAGAAGGGGAAGGGGTAATTAGATTGTCACAAGAGTTTCTGTAAACAAATCTGAGTTTATTATTAATTTGTGGGATTTGTGAAAGAAATATTCTTGGGTCTTGGCAATTGTTGGATTGTTGACAGTTTGCGCTAAGTTTTACTCTTATGTAAAATTTTGCACCTGCATTTACTCTCGCCCTAATTGTATCATTAACATTTATACTATCAAATCCCGTCCAATTTGGGTCAGATTGTTGAAAAATATCATTAACGTCTAAAACTATTTCGGAGCTATCTGAACCAGCATTATTAACTGAATAATGTGAAGGGTTAATTGTTGCCAAAATTATTAGAGTCATTAGTGTAAACTTCTAAACCAATAACAGAAAAGAAAGTAGTATTAAGTGGTATAGTACAATTCATTAACCTTGCAGAAACCGAGGAATTTGCATATACAATTCGTAAATCGTAGTAGTATTGTTGATTTGGACAGAATTCGTTTGAGTTAGGATTAGAAACTGGATACAAATCAGAAGTAGTAACACTACATTGCGGGGCTACATTATATAAACTAGCATTGGAAGAAACTGAACTATTAAAAAAACCAGTTGAAGAAGAACAATCGCAGGATAATCTTGCTTGAATAATTGAAGTATCTGATGTCTTGCAGTTTAATGTAAACCCTTGGCGGAAAGTAATAGTGCGGTTAGGTGGAATTAAGTTTAGTGAAGCTAAATTTTGTACATTAAAATTAGTAAATCCGATACCGTAATTGAAGCTTGTTAAATTAAAGTTATTTGAACCATTGATAATTGATAGTGAAGTAGGATTAATATCATTCTCATTATTAATTGAGAATTGAAAACTATCGATGGACAATGAATTTAATTTTACTGTAAATGTTCTGAAATATTCTGTATTTGTATAACCACTAGTTAAAGCAGGTAAAGTTGTAACTTGGATTGCAGGCGTAGTTGAATGGGTTTCCTTTGCTGCTATTCCGTTTACTAATGTAAAATTTGCGCTGATAGTTGGGCGCTTAATGGTAATATCAGCAGGTAATAGTCCTTCGCAATTGAAAAATAAATTGCTTGTGTTTATAAATGCATTACTTGCGAAGGGGTCATAAACATTGCAAC
>CAIMMJ010000329.1 GCA_903842515.1 uncultured Bacteroidota bacterium
ATTTCAAAATTAACAGAATCATTACACCCATTTTGATCTACAATTACCAACGTATAGTTACCCGCTGTTAAATTATTAACTGTTGGATTAGCTGTTGAAAATGGAACACCTGCAGCTACAGGATTTGTAGTTGAATTAAACCACGAATAAGTAAAACTTGTTCCAGCACCACCAGATTGAGAACCGGTTGCGGTTCCGTTACTTCCACCTGCACAACTTACATCTGTTTTACTAACTGTTCCAACCAAAGTTGCGGGAGCAGTTAAATTAAATGTAGTAGTATCATCGCAACCCAAGGCATCTGTAATTATTACCGAATAGGTTCCGGAACAAAGAGCTGTAGCAGTTGATGTTGTTGCAGTGTTTGTTAATGAAAGTGTACCTGAGCCAAGCCAGGCGAAAGTATATGGAGGAGTAGCTCCAGAAACAGCTGTTATATTTGCGGAACCATCGCACACATCATTACACAATAGATTGCTTGGAGTAGATTTTGTATAAGTAAAATCTGTTTTAGATGCAATGGTAATACTACCCGGTAATGTACAATTATTCGCATCTGTAATAAGATAAGTATTTGTTCCAGGACAAAGATTAACTATGGAATCATTACTCAGCGAAGGGTTTCCATTCCAAGAAACTAAATAATTAATTCCGTTTGATTGTGTTGCTCCAAATGGTGTTCCGCCTGAAGGCGCAAGCCAAGCAGAAGAGTTGCATTCGCCAAAACATTGTTGATTAGTGTTCCCAGGGTTAGCTGCTAAAGGATTAGGCTGTAGCAATGGAACTTCATCAGTGCCAATACACCCTTTATTATCATTAATTACAATGGTATACGTGTTTGAACATAAACCGGTAATCGAGTCATCAAAGCTTTGTTGTAAACCAGTATGAATTATGTTCCCTGGATTCCATGAAACAGTATAGTTTGGGTTTCCTCCAATTACATAATAAACGATTTTTCCATTGCAATCGCCATTACACAAGGGAACTGCTGTATTTGTAATTCCAATTACAATTTGAGATGGCTGACCAATTACCACATTTGCTGTTTGCACTATTGTGCCGGTAGCGCCAATTATCCTAACAACATAAGTGTTTGCGCATAAGCCAGTACATAAAAAAGGGCTAGCCACAACGCTACTAAACGTATTAGGTGTTGCCGACAACCATTGAATGGTATAAGGACCGGCACCTGCACCTGAAAATGTTACTGTGGCAGAGCCATTGCAATCTCCATTACAGGTACAATTAGTTATGTTAGTAACTGTAACCGGTAAAGATTGTGTACCATAATTATCAATTAATTTTAAATTACCTAAATGTTCACGGTTTAAATGATCATAGCCGTTTCTGTTTACAGGAAAAAAAAGTTGTGATTCGTTTTGTTCAATTCGAAGTGTTGAGTTAGTACTTACAATTTCTTTTACGGAGATTAATGAATTATTTAATTCAATATCAAATAATTCATTTCCTTGCTTAAATAAGTTTTTGGTTACAATAGCTGTATTTGTTAATAATAGCTTGCCCCTCTTAAAAATAACGCTTGCTTCGTTACTTGTAATTAAATTTGATTTTAAATTCCAAGTTGATGTTCCGTTAAAAATTACATCGTTTTTAGGTGTTACGTTCGCAAAATCAATATCTGATGGAGAAGTGGCAATCAAATTTAATTTACCCTCCATTTGCCAGTTAATGTTTCCTTTAAAATTTAAATTACCTGAAACGATTAAACTGGATGAAGATGAACCATCGAGAATGAGTGTAGTCATTCTTTCCGAAATGATAAAATCATGAACACGCGCTTCGCCAATAATTTTTACAATAAAAGTTGAGAATGACGAGTTTTTATCAAAATAAACATCGTCAGTGATATCAGGCGTTTTTACTCCGCCGTTTCCGCCACTTGTAAAAGACCAATGAGCGGGATCATTAAAATTACCGAAACCTCCAACCCAATATAATTTTTCTGCCTTTGCATAAAAGCATATAAATAAGAAAAGAAGGAATGGAAATAACTTTTTAATCATTCAATGTATTAATTCACAAACAATTGCTAATAACATTACGAATTTACTAAAAATTGAGGGTGAAACTCGTTAAAAAAATCATTTAATTCACGTTCGATTGTTGATAGCAAATTATGAGTAAAACTAGTGA
>CAIMMJ010000330.1 GCA_903842515.1 uncultured Bacteroidota bacterium
ACGGCAGCAGCAGATTTTAAGGGGCATTGGTAGGCAATTTGGCTTATTTGGTTCATTTGATAAAATTTGTCAGAATCAGTCCGCCGCGGCGGATGTCAGAATTATAGAATGTTCAGAATACATATTGGTAAATATAAATTACTTTTTATAAAAAAACATACTTATTTTCAATAACTATTATTATTTCTGTACTATTATCTTCTTCACTAGCGGTAATCTTTTCCTTTCTAAATCCACTATTTTTATAAAATATATACCATTACTCAGATCAGCAGTATCAAAAGTATGACTTTGGTTAAAATCTACTTCATTGATTAACTGTCCATCGGCAGAATATAGCTGAATGTTTATTTTATTAGTTGTGTTTTTGAAATTTATTGTAAAAACATCCTTAGCAGGATTAGGAAAAACCTCTACTTCTTTTTCTGCCCAGTTTTGCCAAGTATTTACAGTGCTATCGTATCTTACGACCACTGTATCGTATCTATTGCAGCCACTTTCATCTGTTATCATTAGCCAATATGTGCCGGGGGTATCTATTGTTATGCTTTGCGAAATTTGGTTGTTGCTCCACAAATAAGCAAAACCAGCAGGGCCGTTTAATACCACACTACCACCAATTGCCATAGGAACAGTATCGTTGCTAAAAAAATTGCCTTGTGGCAAAAGTGCTTCAACAAAAAAAGTATCAACGTGTACTGTGGTATCTGTCCGCCAAGTTTGGGTGTAGGTGCCGGGGCCATATATTTGCAAGGTGTTGGCTTGGGTGGTATCGCTGCCCCATTGGCTAAACCAAATATCGTTGCCCACAGCACCTTGCAAGGTTTGGGGAAAGTTGCACACTTGCAAAGTTTGGTTGTTGCTGATGATTGGGAAGACTCCTACGTTTTCTAGGTAGTAAACACTCCATTTATCACCTTCATTGCACCAATTACATTCAGAGGCTACAAACACAGTATCTCCGACAAAGCCGGTGACATCTTTTGAATAACCCATTAAAAATGTTTGGTAGGTGCTATCTGCTTCATATATCCAATGCAATTGTTTCCAATTAACTTTATCAGTTAAGTACTCTCCTTCATTTTCCATTTTAAATGGACGATTAAATCGTGCTGTATTGTCGGGCAAATGATAAGGAAGAGTGTCCATGCAAAAAGTTGCACCCATGCTCCTGACTGCGTAATTGCTTGAATCACCCAAAGATGTATAATACTCTACCCAATACTTATGCCCAATGTTTAGATTTTGTCGCATTTTTTGATACACAAATCCCCTTTGAAAAGATGCAAGAAAGCCCCAGTTTGCATAAACAGCGGCATACCCAGAATCTGATAATGGGTATTGATAGCCGAGAGAATTATTTGGTATTCCGTTCCATAAATAGTAAGGACAAATTGTTGTGTCTCCACAAAAGTTAAAATAACCTGCTCTATTGTATGTGCTTTTCCAATTAAACAAATTTTCATCTAATCTGTAATTAGGTGAAGAAGAACAACTTATTGGACAATTATAATTATTATCTAAGCCACTATCCCAAATTAAATTTTGGGCATTTAAATAATTTACAATAAATACAAAAATAATTTGAATTAGAAACTTTTTCATAACTACTTATTTACAATAAATTTAGCCACTAAGAATCCAGAATTGTCTTGCAAAGTACAAAAAATATATCGTTGGTGTCTACGGTTTAATAAATGGTTATATTTTGTTTAAGTAAAAGGAGATGGATTTTTTCATCTCCTTTTTTGTTATAATGGTGAAACCATAAGGTTGCTGAATAAGTGAGCAGTTAAATTTAGCAGAGATTGCGGCTCGTTTCCTGCCGCGTTTTTCTTTTGCTACGGGGCCGCAATGACGTTCCTTTTTTTAGATTCTATTTTCCCACCACAAACTTCTTTATCAATGGCAATCTACTGCCGTCTATAGCTATTATCTTTGCAAAATACAAACCATTGTTCCATTCGCTTACATCAATTTCTGTTTTGTTTTTTAGTTGCGTTTGTAAAATCTTTTGGCCATTGGATGAATAAATTTCTAGTGAAATGTTAGCTTGTTTTGTGTTGTTTTTTATTGATATTTTTTCACTTGCTGGATTTGGATATATATCAAATTCTTGGTTTTTGAATTGCAACAATTCTGCAACGGTTGTATCGTACCGCACCACTACTGTATCGTATCTATTGCAACCACTTTCATCAGTTATCATTAGCCAATAGGTGCCGGGGATATCTATTGTTATGCTTTGCGAAATTTGGTTGTTGCTCCATAAATAAGCAAAACCAGTAGGGCCGTTTAATACCACACTGCCGCCAATTGCCATAGGTACGGTATCGTTGGTAAAAAAATTGCCTTGTGGCAAAAGTGCTTCTACAAAAAAAGTATCAATGTGTACCGTGGTGTCTGTTCGCCAAGTTTGGGTATATATGCCCGGGCCATATATTTGCAAGGTGTTGGCTTGGTTGGTATCGCTGCCCCATTGGCTAAACCAAATATCGTTGCCCACAGCACCTTGCAAAGTTTGGGGAAAGCTGCACACTTGCAAAGTTTGGTTGTTGCTGATGATTGGGAAGATACCTGCGTTTTCTAGGTAGTAAAAACTGTATTTACTATCTAAATCACACCAATTACATTCAGATCCTACATACAGAGTATCCCATTGGCCTAAAAATCTTGCATAACCCATCAAAAAAGTTTGGTAAATACTATCGGCCTGATATATCCAATGCAGTTGTGTCCAATTAACTTTATCTGTAATATATTCACCTTGGTTTTCCATTTTAAATGGTCGCCTAAATACTGAAGAAAATGGTGCATCAGAAACTATGGTATCAATTCTAAAACTGGCACCCATGCTTTTTACAGCATAGTTGGCAGAATCTCCTAAATTTGTATAAAATTCTACCCAATATTTTTGTCCTATAATAGTATTTTGTCTCATTTTTTGAAAAACATATCCTTTATTATCAACTTGGCCAAAACCTGACCCTGCATGAACAGAAGCATAACCAGAATCAGATAGCGGATATTGATGTCCAAAAGCATTGTTTGGAACACCTTGCCAATTTCTAGGTAAACAATTTGTAGTATCGCCGCAATAATGCAAATAACCTGCCCAATTTGTTGTGCTTTTCCAATAATTGGTGCAGTATGAAAGTCTATAATTGGGTTGACCACATCCTTGAGGACAATTTAACTTACCATCTAATCCTCCATCGTTCAATAAGTTTTGACAAAAAGTAATCGTACTCATCGCTAAAAGTGATAAACAAATAAATATCTTTTTCATGTCTTTATTTATTTAAAATTAGTTTGTTCAAA
>CAIMMJ010000331.1 GCA_903842515.1 uncultured Bacteroidota bacterium
TGTTTTGTATAAAATGAAAAAAGATGATGAAAAAATTGCAGTTGCACATTACAAATCAAAAGATGACGCACATAAGTTTTTATCATCAGTAAAAACAAAAGGTGGTAATGGAATTGTCAGAACAAAAACAAATGAAGAAGTGGGAGAACTTGAAGAATTATCAAGTGACTTACTTGGTCGTTACAAGACTGGTGCAAGCAAACAAGCATCTGAATTAGATAAAGCAGGCAACATTAAAAAAGCAGATAGCCGTTTCTCTGGTATTGTAAAAGCAACAAAGAAACAATTTAACAATGACTTGAAGAAAGAGGCAAGTAGTCCTGCTCAACAAGCGGCTATTGCAATTGCTATGAAGAAAGATGGAAAGAAGCCTATGAATGAAACTCTTGAAGAAGGTCGCCCATCACAAAGACATCCTTTAGAAGGACATGACTATCACAAAAAGACTGATGCTGAATTAGTTTATATTGCAAAAGATGCACACAAGGCAGCCGATGCAATGAAGTCACACAATACAGATGCTGAGAATAAGTATCGTGACCAAGCAAATGATTCTGCAACTGTTCGTTATTTCCGTCAGAAGAATGGTATGCCTGATTGGTACAAAAAGAAATATGGTCATGTCAAAGAATCTGTAGAAGTTCTTGATGGTGAAGAGATGCAGGCTTCTGAGATAATTGATAACATTCAAGAATCACGCAAGAAAGCTATTGTTCGTGAAGCATTGAAAGATGCAAAAGAACGCATGGAAAAAAAAGGTAAAAAAGAAGATAAAAAAGATGCCATGGGTGGTAAGGGTGATAAATTTGAAGCCGAACCACAGATGACTTCACTAGTTAATGATAAACAATGAAAAACAAAGAAGATATAGGTATCATATACTGTGACATGGATGGAGTCTTAGTTGACTTCTTGGCTGGCGCTGAGAAAGTTCTAGGACACCATTTCGATGCACCATATAATGATAAAAAAGACAAGATTGCTCGTAAAGCAAAAATAGCGAGCCATGATAATTTCTGGGCTGACTTACCACCAATGAAAGATTTTAAATCTCTGTGGAAAGTTATAGATAAATATGATGCACACATTCTAACTGCGTATGCTGAATGGGATCCATCATCGATTGAAGGTAAAAAGTTGTGGGTAAAGAAACACTTGAATCTTCCGATGGACCGTTTTCATGCAGTTAGAAGAGAAGAGAAACAAGATTACACTAAAGATGGTGATAAAAAGAATATTTTGATTGACGATTATATCAAGAACATCAAAGAATTTGACAATGCTGATGGTATCGGCATTCACCATGTTAGTGCAAGGGTTACATTATTAAAATTAAGAGAACTAGGTTTTCACTAAGGAGAAAAAAATGGCTTTATGGTCAAGTACAGACGCAAACACAGGCGCACCAAAATTTGCGGCTGCCAGTGGATTAGGCGTTTCAGCAAACGGAAGAGTATTGTATGCTAACACTCAAGCAAGCGCATTCGTAACTGGTGCTAATGTTGGAATATTTGGTGTCGATACTAATGAGATGGCAAATACATCAGCAACAAATAAAGCAAATGATCCAGCACACTCAGGTTGGATTTTGCGTAAAGCTGGTACTGGTAATCGTGTCGGTCGTGTCCAAACAGAAGTTTTGGTAGCGATGGGTTCGATGACTGGTGACGGTTCAGCGTCTGCAAATGACGATGTAATCTTCCAAGATACAGCAAGTTAATGAAACAATTTGTTGATTATTTGGCTGAAGAGTTGAATGACGCTAGTCTTCAAGTCTCAGTCGATGTAAACGATCCTATGGTTCGTGCAGATATCAATCAAGGTCTTATGGACTTAGATAAACAATTTTTATCTGCCGAAGCTGGACTTGAAATGCTTCGAAGCATTCTATCACGATATGGCGCTGACTTCTCTTTTTCAATAGAAGCCGAAATGCCTGACGAGGATTATGAATTTGAAGAAGTGGTTTCAATCGAAGGAACGGATTACTTTTTGTATATTAACTATGGCCTCACTGATGACGGTTATTATGAATTCTATTCTGAAATTATTGATGAAGATGAATTAGAAGAAATCATGTCTATTGGTGGGGAGGACTACGAAGAAGAATAATGTCTTTTGAAAA
>CAIMMJ010000332.1 GCA_903842515.1 uncultured Bacteroidota bacterium
TACCTCAAGTTCCGTTTTATTTCCTGTAGGAATTACCGCTTATAATCCATTAACATTAACAAACACCGGAACATCAGATATAATTGGGGTAAGTCTGCAGGATAATTCATACGCAACAGCTTATAATACTACCAAAGCTGTAAACCGAACCTGGTCTGTTACCGAAGCTGTTGCTGGAGGAAGCATATTATCAGTAGTTGCACAATACAATACTGCCGATGGTTCTGGAGCAAATTTTGCAGCTGGCACTACCCCAAGAATTGGGGTTTACGATGGTACTTCTTGGGTTCAGTCTAATGCTAGCTCTTCTGGTACTAATCCTTTTACTTACACAAGTATTTCAACCATTGCAGGACCGGCATCAGCAAATTATTTTATTGGGGTTGGTAAGGATGATGCTTTTATACAGTCAACTTATACCTCAACCATAGGAGGTGGTAATTGGAGCTCAGGTGCCACTTGGGTTGGAGGTTCAGTGCCACCAATAGGGGCAGATATAGTAATAAATGGTCCTGTTACTTTAAATCAAGACGCAACCATTTCATCCATTACAATAAATGCCGGTAAAACATTTACTTTAGGCGATGCTACAATTAGAACACTTACCATAAACAATGCTACAACTGGCACAACTCTTACCAACAATGGTACTTGGGCAACTGGAACTGCTGTAAGCAAATTAGTTTTCAGCGGAGTGGCTACACATACAATTTCTGGCACAAGTTCCATTGGAAATGTATTTCTTTCTACTGGAGTTAATTTTGGCTCAAATACTACAGTAACAGGCTTAATGGAAATAAACTCAGGTGGCTTTGTGTCTGTAAATCCTCCAATTTATTCAACTACTTCAACATTGTCATATAACACCGGAGGTATATATTATAGAGGTGCGGAATGGAATAGCGCTGTTACCGCTGTACCAGGTTATCCGCAAAATGATGTATATGTTAAATCAGGAACACTAAATTTAGGTGGGTTTGACCCTGGAAATTCTCACACGTGTGCCAAAGATTTTTACATATTCCCTGGTGCTACTGTAACCATGGACCAAGTTGGAAGCATCATGACAAACTTCTTAAAAGTGGGAAGGTTAAGAATAGAAGGAACGCTAACCCTTTCCTCAGCCATTGGTGGAGATTTGCAAGTAACCGGTCATTTTTGGCAATATTCTACGGGTACATTCACTCCTAACGGGAGGGCTGTAACATTTACGGGTACACAAGCAACACAACAAATACAAAAATTTGGATCAGGCACAGTTACATTTGATTATTTGATTATTGATAAAACAGCTGGTACTGTGCAACTTTACAACACAACTCCGGATGCCACCAATATTGTTGTAAATAACGACCTTACTTTAAGTGGTACTAACACCAATCAGCTCGATTTGAATGGGCAAACACTAACAATGAATGGAACTTCCGATATCAATATTAGTGGAAATGTCACCAAAAATATTAACAGTACCATTGTGGGAGCAACATTTGCAATAAATGGAGGCGTAAAAACAGTGGTTGCCACAGGCTCAACACTTTTAAACTTTGCTACAAATGTAACCATAGTTACAACTGGTGGTATTAATTTTGGAGCAAGTGTTTCCAATATTAATGGTATTTTTAGAATAGGAACTAACGGATATGTAAACATAAATCCTCCAACTTATAGTGCTTCTTCCACATTGGATTACCAGCCTGGTGGCGCCTATGTTGCTAATGCTGAGTGGGCAACCAATGCCACTTCTGGTGTGGGCGTTCCATTTAATGTAAATATCGCAAACAATACATCGCTTACTTTTGGAACTTCCAATTTATATAGAGCTACACGAGGAAACTTATCTTTTGCTGCTGCCGGAAACACACTTACACTTTCTTCTGCTTCCGGGGGAGATTTAAAAATTGCCGGAAACGTAACTTATACCGGAACAGGAATCAATCACATAGCATCAAATAGCAGAACATTGTTCTTTTTTGGTACTAATCTTCAAACCTTTACCTGGCCAACAGTTGCTGAATTAGATTACGTAGTAGTAGATAAAACTTCAGGAAATATAACATGCACAAGCTCTGGAGGCAATTCCTTACAGTTAAAAGGAACAGGTACAGATTCTGATATTCTTGCACTTACAAATGGTAACTTATCCATGGGTGTTGGAACGGCATTAAA
>CAIMMJ010000333.1 GCA_903842515.1 uncultured Bacteroidota bacterium
AGCAAAAAAAGAAAAAGTAAAAGAACAAGCATTAATTAGAGCATATGAATCAATAAAGAAATTAAAGAAGTTTGGAATAAAAGTTTAAACCAACGCTATTTGCAAGCACATTGCCAAAGCCCCACGAGCCAACGCTCAACCCAAGCTTTGTCAAAGAGCTTGCAAATCCAACGCAAGAAAAATTGTTTTTAAAAAATTTCCCGACCCTTCAAAAAAATAAAAAACGCCACGCACAACCCGACACAGACAGACAAAAAAGCAAACTGACAATGACACTCAAACCCAACGCTGACAATGGTTTACAAGGACGGACGACAGAACACCAGCTGCCAACAGCGGTTTTGCAAAAGCGGGGGAGCAGTGCTTCGGTTGACAGTTTTTTCGTATAATTGAAGCGTGGTTCTCCGAATGAACGGTAGTGCTAAAAAGCCCCGCCTTCGCCAAGCCGCAAAACGTTATGCCTCATTGTAGGACGACCGACAGTACAAACAAAAACGATAGAAATAAATGAATCAATCATTCAATAGACAACAACTAATAAAACTTTGCAAACAAGCAGAGTTTGTTGACTATGGACTGACCTTAACTCAACTTGGTGACAATTTAGACGAAACATTTGAAAGCATAAATAAAGATGAATTCGCTTTTGAAATCACAAAGGTGAATGAATATTATCTGACCCACGACTTGCCCAACAAACTGGTTTTAAGAAAACTTAATGACAATTTAAAAAGGCTCTACAAGGACGAACAAGCGAACAGAAGAATAATTATTTCACAGGTTAAAACTTTACTTGAAGAAACTTGTCCTTTTTGGGTTCTTAAAACAGACATCAAAAGCTTTTACGAAAGCATTGACAGAGATAGAGTAATTGCAAAATTTAAGGACGATTCAATGCTTTCATTTCAATCAATGTATTTATTGAGAAAGGTATTTGAAAACCCAACACTTTCTGCAACGACAGGTGTTCCGAGAGGAATGAATATTAGTTCAACTCTTTCTGAAATATATATGCGAAAGTTTGACAGGTGGATTCGCAGGGTACCTGGCGTTTACTATTATGCAAGATTTGTTGACGATATAATAATTTTTACAAATTCTCTACAATCATCACTAGACTTGGTAAATGCCATTAATCCAAAGCTAACTGAATTGGCTGAGGGATTAGAAATCAATAACAACAAGACAGAATTATTCAATGGTAGTTCTTTAAAATCTTTAAATAAAAGCACAGGTAGTTTGCTAAGAAAATCCAACGACCTTGAATATTTGGGCTACCGTTTCACTAAAGAAAAACGAGGGAAAACCGACTTTCTAAAAGTATCTATTGCAGAAAAAAAAATCAAGAAAATAAAAACAAGAATAGTTTTAGCATTCCTCGACTTCATTAAAAACAATGAATTTAAGTTACTAGAAAATCGAATTAAATTTTTGACGGGCAATTACAGTATTCGTAAAAACATAGATGGAAATGATTTAAGAGCAGGTATTTACTATAACTACTTACAAGTAACAGACTTGACAATTTTTGATGAGCTAAATAGCTTTTATAAGAAAACACTGTTTAGCAAAAACCAAAGTTTTGGAAATAAACTTTCGCTGGCA
>CAIMMJ010000334.1 GCA_903842515.1 uncultured Bacteroidota bacterium
ATGAACGCAGAAAAAAAAAATAAGAGCTGGAAAGAAAAACTTCAAAACCCATATAGGGTGGTAGTTTTGGATGATAGCACTTTTGAAGAAAAAACATCATTTACTTTGTCTGCTCTTAATCTATTTGTTTTTATTGGAAGTTTGTCTTTGTTTTTAATTTTCATACTCACATATGTTATTGCGTTTACGTCGCTCAGAGAATATATTCCGGGCTATGCAGATGTAAAACTTAGAAGAAATGTTACCGAGTTAATGCAAAGAGCAGATTCACTGGAAGAGTCCTTGTTGGCGAAAGATTTATACATAAAAAACCTAGACGATGTTTTGCATGACAGAGTAAGTGTAACACAAATTGAAACCGCTGTTAAAAGCAAGGGTATTAATTTTGAAGAACTAAATGTTTCAAAATCTCCCAGCGAAGAGAGTTTTAGAAAAGAAATTGAAAACAAGGACAAAAATAGCTTAGCCTATTCATCAGGAAAATCAGGAATGGATGGAATTGCAGGACTATTCTTTTTTAATCCGGCAGTGGGTATGGTTTCAAGTTCATTTAATTCTTCCGAAAATCACTTTGGAATTGATATTGTTACCAAAAAAGACGAAAGCATAAAATCTACGCTTGCAGGAACTGTAATTTACTCAGGCTGGACATCAGAAAGTGGTTATATGATTCAAATTCAGCACAACAATGATATTGTTTCTGTTTACAAACACAATTCTGTAGTTCTAAAAAATGAAGGAGAAAGAGTTAATGCAGGCCAGGTAATTGCCATAGTAGGAAATTCAGGAGAACTAACAACAGGGCCACATTTGCACTTTGAAATTTGGCACAAAGGAACAGCTATTGACCCACAAGATTATATAAGTTTTTAAACATTGGAAAAGAAAAATATTGCCATTTTAGGTTCAACAGGTTCAATTGGAACGCAAGCTTTAGAAGTAATTGAAAACAGCAAAGATTATTTTCAAGTTGAACTCTTGTCTGCAAACTCTAATGCAGATTTATTAGCGGAACAAGCCATAAAATTTCAGCCCAATGCTGTGGTAATTGGGCAACAAGAAAAGTACCAATACTTAAAGGATAAGCTTAATCTGTATCCAATAAAAGTATATTGCGGCATGGAAGCCTTGGAACAAGCTGTGCAAATGGAGTCAATTGACATTGTACTAACTGCCTTGGTAGGATATTCTGGTTTAGGTCCCACATTAAAAGCAATAGAGGCAGGCAAACCCATAGCTTTGGCAAACAAAGAAACATTAGTAGTTGCCGGCGAATTGGTTACAAAACTAGCCGCAGAAAAAGGAGTAAATATTTATCCGGTAGATTCTGAACACTCTGCCATATTTCAATGCTTAGCCGGAGAGTTTCACAATAAAATAGAAAAAATTTATCTTACTGCCAGTGGTGGTCCTTTTAGAGGAAAAAAAAGAGACGAACTGCTAACTATTACAAAAGCTCAAGCATTAAAACATCCCAATTGGGTGATGGGTGCAAAAATTACTATTGACTCTGCAAGTTTAATGAACAAAGGCTTGGAGGTGATTGAAGCAAAATGGTTGTTTGGTTTACAAAAAGA
>CAIMMJ010000335.1 GCA_903842515.1 uncultured Bacteroidota bacterium
TACTAATTCATAGTGCTTTCGTAACATCCCAAAAGAATTTTGAAAACGAATGGACTAATTTCATTTCAAAGGTTAAACTAACCGCTGAGTTGAGATATGTTGTTTTCGATGACCAACAAGGACGCTTCATTGATGAAAGAAGGAAGCAGTTTCCAATACATTTAATGGTTGACTCATACCAAGTACAACCGATATTTCAATTAAACAAGTTAATAAAAAACGAAACATTTACGAAAGGAATTAATCCTGATCTGAAGTTTTATGGTGAACTGAAATTAGAATTACAAGATGTTGAGAATCTTGATGAAGATTACACCTTAGAATTTAATATTGAAAAATTTAACATAGATGCCTAAATGTACAGACCGCTAACAGCATGCAAGCGATAGCTGCAACCTTAAACGACAAAATAGAAAATGTAACAATTAATGAGAAAAAGAACTAAATTTAAACAGACAAGAAATCTATTTTTATTAATAGCTTTTCTATTTTCTAATGTAACCGTTAATGCCCAAGCCGTTTGGGACAATACTTCATTCGTTCACCGACAAAATCAACAAATTCTTAGCGGCCAAAACAACGTAATTAAATTAGACGGTGTTAACTTGGGGGCTTGGTTAAATTGGGAGGGTTGGATGTGGGGCGGCGGCTTTATTCCTGAAAAGGAGCTGTCAATCAATATGCAATCATTAACTGGTACTGATGTTTTTAATTCTTTTAGAGATTCTGTTTACAAAAACTTCATCACAAAAGCAGACATAAAAAAAATTAGCTTATTGGGATTTAATGTTGTTCGTATCCCTTTTAATCATACAATATTGGAAGAAGACACTAACCCATTTGTATATAAAGAGTCGGGTTGGAAAATTCTTGATAGCGTTTTAAAATGGTGTGAAGATTATAATGTTTATGCTGTATTAGATTTACACTCAGCTCCAGGAGGAGCATCTAAATTGTACACAGCTGATGCTGATCCTATTAATTTATGGGAATCTACTACAAATAAAAACAGAACTATTCAGCTATGGAGAGCAATAGCAATTAGATATAAAAACAGAGGAATTATTGCGGCTTATGATTTGTTAAATGAACCAAACGTAACGCATGCTGATGATTTAACTAATTTGTATAAGGTGTTGATAGACTCAATTCGATCTGTAGACAGCAACCATATGATCATGCTCGAAGGGAATAATTTCGCTCAAGACTTCTCAATGTTCAAAGCCTTACCAGATAAGAATATTTGTTTTCAGTTTCATATCTATTCTTGGTTTAATAGTACCAATGTAGAAAAGAACTTGAATGAATATACAAAACTGTCTAATTTATTAGATGTTCCTTTCTGGTGCGGTGAATGGGGAGAAAATGATTTGAATCAGTTAAATGCAACCGTTAAAATTTTAAAAAGCAATGAATACAAATTTTCTGGAAATTGCTTTTGGACATGGAAGAAAATGATAACAACTTTGCAATTGCCTAAACAAATTAATTTCCCTTATTTAATAGGCATAAACAATACGCTAGAATGGGATAAGGTTAGTTCATACCTTAACGATACATTACTAAACAAACCCAGCGCTAAGGAAATGCAACAAGGTATTAACAGTTTTATTAAAAGTATTCAGTTAAAGAATTGCACGCTAAATAAAACGTTGTTAGAAATATTAATCCAAAATAAAGACACGATTTATACAATCAAATCCACATCTATAAAAATGAAATTTCCAAGTTTTCTTTCAATTAACGGCTCTTCCTATCCCGGAATGGTTAGTATAAAAGAAAATAATAAATATGGTTTTTCAAATGGAGGATTAGCACTAACTATTCCAATATTTGCTAAATTACAACTTGGAACTTTAACACAACCAATAAGATTAAAAAGCTTATTGTTTTCGGGCTCTTCTAATTTTGGAATATTATCACCATCTTCTGGCATACCATCCAATGCTCTATATTCTAGTTTCTTGGGACTTACATATCTCAACGTTTCAATAAAAAACAGCTACATAGCAGGCTTATATGCTTTTGAAAATGCCGATGGAAGAAGATTTCTAAATGACATTCCAAACTTTGCTGGTTTATTTTTGTACTCTCGGCAAAATAATAATGGTAATACTTTTATTGCTGGTGCAGGATTACTTGCTTTTAATGGAAATACCTTCGGGTTGCCGGTGTTAGGGTTTATTGCCAAATTGAATCCTAAATGGTCACTGCTTATAATCTTACCTGTAGTAACGTCAATTAATTATCAACCCAATAGTAATAACCGTTTTAGTTTTATTTTATCCCCACAAGGTAATTATTATAAAATTAGTGCGGGTGCTATTACCATTGCGGATACCTCATTAATTGCAAAAAAAATTAATCTACAAACGGGATCATTAAAAAGCGGTTTTTCTTGGAGTAAAAAAATAAATACCCGATTTGAGTTGTATTTAGAAACAGGTATACTTATAGGAAATGGAATTACAGTTGCTAATAAAGATTTTACAATTACCGAAAACATTAATCCATCAGGCTATTTTCAAATTGGACTAAATATAACGCTTAATCCAAATCGTTTAGACATGGGAATAAAACGTTCTAATAATAATGGAAACAGTAGTAAAAAAGGATTCAATCCTTCTTTGTATAATATTGAAAGGCTTTATTTGGATTAAATAGTGGATATTTCTTAAGAAATAAAAAATAACGGAAACAAAGGCTGCAGCTAACAGCACATTGCAATAGGCGGGTTCTCCGCGGCGAATCGTCCTACGCAGACAGTTTTGTTGCAGCCTAAAGTTCGGCTATCCTTCTCCGCGGCTGAGTATAATAAATTATTCAGGAGAAAAAAATTGCATGTTAAATGTTCATTTATTTTTATAATTGCTCACAAGAGTATGTTAGAGAGAGGAAATTAATTTTGTTATTTGTAGTTCCAATAATTCTACTTTTATTTGATTGTTCAATATGAAAAAAATCATAACAAAATACATAGCATTAGTCATTGTAGTTATTTTTACGATTTCGTGCAACAACAACGATAGTGATGAAAGAGCCAAAGATGCTGTATACGTAAAACCCAGTATAGACAGAAGAGGACGTTTTAGAAAAGGATATGTTCGCATGCCTGTAAGTACCCGTAAAAACGCTGTAAAAAATCAGAACCGATCTAGGTATTACTACCACACCAGGGGCAAATACAGGAAAAAGAAATACTAAGTTTTTTCAGTTGCAATTTATTTTTGCGGCCAATTAATCGCCACAATAACCTCGTTTCGTCTGCCCAACAATTGGTAGGGTGGATTGTAGCCCAAAAAGCGAAAGTTGCCATAAAAACTAATGCCTTTTTCTTGCAGTGCTTTTGTAAGAATTTCTTTTTGTTTAGTGATGACTTCGGTGCTTGCAAACCCCCCAAATTTTATGGCAGCCACGTATTCAGGTTCCGAAGTTTCAATACTTACTTCGTTGCTATTGGGCTTTGGTAAATTATCCTTATTAAAATTTGAGGGCATTACAAAAGCCATGGTAGAAACAGAGTCGCCAATATCCATGTGAACAGGAGAGGTCATGGCTATTTGTTTGTTTTGGCTGTTACCTCCAAAAATATAGTTGGCCAATTTGCTAAAACCTGTGGAGCCTAAATCTTTATAGGATTTGGAGGTGGAAGATATTTTTGCCAATGTAGTTGCCGGATAATACCTGATTTCAAAAAGATTTTCTACTTTAATAACGTTATAGGATTGGGTTTCTGTTTTGTTGATAGCCATAGTGGTATAAATTTGAAATACAACCAGCACAACTGCCAGTACAATGGATGTAACTAATATTGTTTTCATTTTTAAATTATTTAATATTGTGTCCCGCTTTACTAAGATTGCTTTACTTGCTGATAAAAATGCCGATGAAAGTTATCAAAAACAAAACACTATAACTTTGCCGTGCATACCATGTTTAAAGTGTGCTAAAACTGTGCCAATAAAAATTGCTGTACATAATAGAAATTGTGCAAGATTAATTTGTAATTCGTTTTTTATAAAACAATTTACCTGAGCTTAACTAAAATTTCTTTTTCAAGCAAGTATATTAAGCATTTACAAGCTATGCAAAGTACTGAATTTTTAGTCTTAAATTATTTATGTCTATCTAAAATATTTATTTAAAAACAGTTCTGGTTTTAAAACTTCAATGGATGAAAAATAGTAATCGTCAACATCATTTGTAATTATGTATTTGCACTTGGAACTTAATGCTGAATAGTATTGCAAGGCATCTTCAAAATCAGTGGCTTTTTTATTTTCAATTGCTTTTGTTGATTCTTCCACTCCACAAAAAGTAATGTGTAAGTGATCCATCAAAATTTTAATTCGGTTTTTTGCTTCTTTTGCACCAAATTTTTTTTCAGCAAAATAAAATGAAATTGCCAAGCACAAGGGTGAAGTAAATAGCTCAAAATTTTTATGTCCGGCAAGGCTTAAAATTCTCGACGAAAAAGTATAAAGTGGATATTCCTTATTTATTACTGAAACAATTACGTTGGCATCTAGGAAAATTCGCACTATTTTTTCTTTTTACTTTTAAAATACTCTGCTTTTAATTCTTTGTTAGATTTTGACTTGGTAAAGTACTCTGCCTCGCCTTCAGAAATCATATTTACCCAATCTGCTACCGGAAAATCTTCTAATGATTTGTATTGACCGGAAGTGAGTTTTCTAAGGAGAATTTCTGTAAGCCTGCTCAGACTAATGCCTTGTTCTTGGGCATACTGCTTGCCTTTTTCAATGATGTTGGAATTAAAACTAAGTGTTACTTTGGCATCCATAAAAAAAAAATAATTTTATTTACACCACAAAGATAAAAAATATATACGTATAAAAATTTTTTTTCATAATTTTTTTACAGTATAAAAATTGCCGCCAAAATCATAATAACAATTATCACAAGGTACTGCCAAAAATCTATAAAATACTGATTGTATTTATTGAAAAACTCTTTCATTAAAATTAAATTTTGGACAATTATAACACAAAAAAAATCCCATACAAAGATGCATGGGATTTTAATTTATTACAATAAATTTATCTTATCCATAGCATTTCTCTGTACTTAGGTAATGGCCAACATTCATTATCAACAACAAGTTCCAATTTGTCTGCGTGATAACGAATAATTTCAAAATGTGGTATTACTTTATCGCAATAAGCAATGGCTTGTTTCTTGGCATTTTCAAATAGATTTGCTTTTTTTCTTTCTTCAACCATTGCCTCAACATGCTTTTTTATCATGGATATATGTTCAGAAATTTCTTGAATCATCTCTAATTGTGTGGTTCCAATTTTTTTGAACTCTGCTGCATTAAACAAACCTTTAAGACCGGTTACATTTTGGATTAATGTATTTTGATACTTTATGGCGCAAGGAATGATATGATTTAATGCAATGTCACCCATAACTCTACTTTCTATTTGGATTTTTTTAGTGTATGTCTCCAATTGAATTTCATACCTGGCATGAATTTCTCTTTCTGTCATTACCTTGTTAACGGTAAAAACTTTAACTGCTTGTTTCTCCAGCATTGCATCAAGTGCTTGAGGAGTTGTTTTAATATTTTTTAATCCTCTTTTAGTAGCTTCTTTCACCCATTCATCACCGTAACCATTGCCTTCGAATCTTATTTTCTTTGATGAGCTAATGTAGTTTCTCAAAATTTGAAAGATAGCATCGTCTTTCTTTGCCCCTTTATCTAATAGTGCGTCAACTTCTTTTTTAAATTGTTTTAACTGCTCCGCTACAATGGTATTTAAAGTAGCCATTGCCAAAGCACAGTTTGCGCTGGAACCAACTGCTCTAAACTCAAACTTGTTGCCGGTAAATGCAAAAGGAGATGTTCTGTTTCTGTCTGTATTGTCTAAAAGAATTTCTGGTATTCTGGCAATATTTAATTTTAAATCGGTTTTATCATCAGCGCTTATTTTTCCATCCTTTACTTTTTTCTCTAACTCATCTAATATTCTTGTTAATTGCTCACCAATAAATACCGACATAATTGCTGGAGGAGCTTCATTAGCGCCAAGCCTATGGTCGTTACCCGCCGATGCTATTGCAACCCTTAGCAAATCTGCATAATCATGAACTGCTTTTATTGTGTTTACAAAAAATGTAAGAAATTGCAAATTGTTTTTTGGAGTTTTACCCGGCGACAAAAGATTTTTACCCGTATTGGTTGCTAAAGACCAATTGTTATGTTTTCCGCTTCCGTTAACACCTGCAAAAGGTTTCTCGTGCAATAAAACTTTAAAATTATGTTTTTGGCCTACTTTATCCATTACGTCCATCAGCAGCTGGTTGTGGTCTACTGCTAAATTTGTTTCTTCAAAAACCGGAGCACATTCAAACTGATTTGGAGCAACTTCGTTGTGACGAGTTTTTATGGGAATACCTAACTGCAAGCATTCATTTTCAATTTCTCTCATAAATGCCTTTGCTCTTTCGGGTATTGAACCAAAATAATGATCTTCTAATTGCTGCCCTTTTGCTGGAGCATGCCCAAATAGGGTTCTTCCGCTCATTATTAAATCTGGTCGTGCCGAAAATAATGCAAGGTCTATTAAAAAATATTCTTGCTCCCAACCTAAGGTGGATATAACTTTAGTTACGTTTTTATCAAAATACTGGCAAACTTCTGTTGCTGCTTTATCTACGGCATGTAATGCATTAAGTAAAGGAGTTTTGTGGTCTAGTGCCTCGCCTGTATACGATACAAATATTGTAGGAATACAAAGTGTAGATTCAATTACAAATGCCGGCGAAGTGGGATCCCATGCTGTGTAACCTCTGGCTTCAAATGTATTTCTAATGCCTCCGTTTGGAAAGCTTGAAGCGTCTGGCTCTTGCTGAACTAATTGGCTTGCCTCAAAATTTTCTATTGCTTTACCTTGACCAATTGGTTCAAAAAAAGCATCGTGCTTTTCTGCAGTTGCTCCGGTTAATGGCTGAAACCAATGTGTGTAATGGGTTGCGCCATGTTCCAATGCCCAATTTTTCATTGCTGCTGCAACCATGCCTGCTACTTTTCTATCAATTGGTTGCCCAGTTTCTATTGAGTTAATAACTGCTTCGTAGGCATCTTTAGTCATATATTCTCTCATAACATCTGTATGAAAAACTTTGGTTCCAAAGATTTTTGAACCCGAAGTATAAGGCGTAGAATATTCTACTGGCTTATTAGAAGACGCTTTTTCTATTGCTTTAAAACGAATTGTTGACATAATTTTATTTTATTTTGTGTGCAAATGTAAAAAAATAGGGGGTTACTACCAAAATAATATAAAATAAATTTTTAAGGTATAAAAAAATGGGGGGGTGTATTATAAATTCCAATTAATTTCTGAAATTTTGTTTAATTTTAAATATTTATTGGTTTTGGAAAAGTGCTTGCAGCCAAAAAAGCCATTTGAGGCTGAAAAAGGAGAGGGGTGAGCTGCAGTTAAAACCAGGTGTTTGTTGTGATCTATAAGTTTAATTTTAGTTTTTGCAAAATTTCCCCACAATAGAAACACTAGGTTATTGCAGTTTGCTGAAAGGTGACTAATTACATTATCTGAAAAAAAATGCCATCCAATATCTTTGTGAGAGCCCGGCTGATTTGCTCTTACAGTAAGAACTGCATTTAGCAAAAGTACACCCTGATTTGCCCAGGATTCTAAATTGCCGTGCCCAGGAATTTTAAACTCTGAAAGTAGTTCTTTGTCATTGGCCAATTCCTTGTAAATGTTTTTTAACGAAGGAGGTATTTTTTCATTTTGAGGAACAGAAAAACTTAAGCCCATGGCTTGTCCTATACCATGATAAGGGTCTTGGCCAAGTATTACAACTTTTGTTTTATTTATAGGTGTAAGCAAAAACGCCCTAAACACATCTTCTTTTTTTGGAAAAATAGTTTGGTGTTTGTATTCGTTTTTTAAGTGATTAGCAATGGTATGAAAGTAATTAGATGAAAATTCTTTTTCCAATACATCCTTCCAAGACTCATGATAGTAACTTGACATAAAAACTTTAAATTTGGGAATTAAAAGTATTCAAATTATGTCAGTATTAGAAAAAATGCCTAAAAATTCTAGAGTGTGGATTTATCAGAGCAACAGGCAACTCATCACCAATGAAGTAGAAACCATCAAAAGTAAGGGAGATATTTTTATTAAAAACTGGACTTCGCATGAAAAGCAGATGAATGCAACTATTGAAGTGGAGCAAGATGTTTTTGTAATTGTTGCTCTTGATGAAAGTTCAGCAGGAGCAAGTGGTTGCGGTATTGATAAATTAGTAAAATTTATTCAAGTTATTGGAAGTGAACTTAAAATTGATTTTTTTAACAGATTAAGAATAGCATATTTGAACAATGAAGGCAGGGTAGATTTTTTTAACGCTTCTAGCATTGACGTTTTAATGGAAAAAGGAATCATTAATAATGATTCAATTATTTTTTGCAATCACCAAGTTGGCAATCTTCATGAAATGCAAACTATTTGGAAACAGCGAATAAGAGAATCTTGGTTGAGCCATAATTATTCTACTAAATAAAATAAGTTGCTTATTGAATTTGTTTTTTTAATAATTCTTTGGGCAAAAACTGAAAAAATGTATCGCCTCTTAATCCTAGCCTTAGAGTTTCTAAAGCAACAACATCCTGCACACCAATATTGCCAAGGTTTACATTTGAGCCAAATTGTTTTATAAACCAGGTTTGCTGAGATTTTATAGGCGCTTCCCAAATAATATTTTCAACTTTTATTTTAGCAATAATTTTGTCAATTAATATGGTGTGTGTTTTTCCATTAGTATGATAAATTCCAACGTTTCCGCTTTCTCTGGCCTCTGCAATTACTTTCCAACTTCCGGCCTCGAGCTCTTTTTTCATCATTGTGGTCCATTTGCTGGGATGAATTATAATTCCTTCTTCTTTTGAACCAACTTCACTAACAACAGTAACTTGCTTTGACAATTTGTTGATGTACTCACACTTTTTATCGTGATTTATTTCAAGCGATCCGTCAGAAACTTCTGCCATATTTAATCCTAAATTATCAATCAACTTTTGATAATCATCAAACATGTTTCGCACAATAAAAGCTTCAAATAAAGTTCCACCAACATACACTTTTAATCCTGCTTGTTTGTAAAGCTTAATTTTTTCTTTTAAGTTGTTTGAGATATAAGAAGTTCCAAATCCTAATTTTATAACATCGGTAAGGTGAGCACTTGAGTCAATAAACAACTCCGCTTCTTTTAAACCTAATCCTTTATCCATAACCATGGTAAGCCCATTATCTCTGGGTTTTACAGGTCTTTGAGGTATGTTTTTTAATTCGTAGTTCATTTTTAGTTATGTGAATCAAGGAGGTGATTAATTCTTTCAAAAGTTCTTAAGAAAGGCAAAAAAGTAAACATGTCTTCAATTCCCTTTTTATCAATTGCAATAGCTTTTTGAAGATAAACATCAGCTTCTTGGTGATTTCCTTTAGAATAATTTAATGCAGCCAATCGGTACAATATTTCGTAATCGCCCGGTAAGTTTTGTAATCCTTCTTCGGCAGTATGAATTGCGTTATCAATTTTTCCTTGTTTATAATAAAATTCAGAAAAATCTAACCACACATCAGTATCATTTGGAATAAGTTTTATGGTCTTAAAAAATGCTATTTCTGCTTCTTCAAACTCACCTTTTTTTGTGAGAATCTCAGTATAAATAAACCAAAATTCACCGTTGTCTTTTTCTAATTCAAGTGCTTTTTGCATAACAAAAATTGCAGCTTCAGATTTTTCCATAGCGTCTAAAACAACTGCCTTACCAACCATTGCATCCACAAAAAATTCATCGTGTTTTAGTGCAAAGTTATACTGCTCTAAAGATTGCTCATACAGTTCCATTTTTTCAAAACACTCTCCTAACATATAGTAAGTAAAAGCATCGCCGGGATCTTCTGTAATAATAGTTTTATAGATTTCTATTGCTTCCGAAAATTTATCTAAATTAGAGAGTGCTTGAGCTTTTCCATACAAGGCACTTGTAAAAAATTCGTCTATGGCTAAGGCATAATCAAATGCCTCAATTGCTTTTTCAAATAAATCTAATTTAGAATATGAGATTCCTAGGTTATACCATGCGGCAAATGAATATGGATGTTCATTCAAAAACTCCAAATAAAAATTTAGGGCATTGTCTTCCTTGTCTAAAATACTGTAGCAAAAAGCTATTTCGTATAGTGCAAATTCGTTTTCAGAATTTAATTTAAGTGCTTTTTTTAAGTAGTGTATTGCTTTTTCGAAATCCTTTTTATTTTGATATTCAAAGGCAATAAACATATAAATTTCATCTTTATCATTGGTATGAGCTAAACTTTTTTTATACGAATCAATGGCTTTGTCGAATTCGCCCAGTTGACTAAAAATGCCACCTCTGGTAATACTAATATCGGAATTTGATGGCTCAAAACTTTCTGCTTTATTTAAAATTTCAAGTGCTTTTTTTATGTTGTTGCTGGCAACAAAAAGTTGTGCTTGTTTAATTAAAAGTGAAATAGTAAAAGGATGCTGAGAAATTGCAAGCTTACAGGCTTTTAATGCTTTAGAAATATTTCTTTCTTCTATTAGCGAGTCAATAATCTCTTCAAACTCTTCTACATCAAAAAAATACTGTGTATTCTTTTTCAACATTTCTTCAAACTTGTTTAAAAGAGCTGTTGTGTCTTGGCTTGAGTAGTCTTCGTTTTCATCGAACATAAAACGTGTTTTTACAAAGTTATAAAATACATAAGAAGACAGCTGAAATTATATCAACACTGGCTGTTTATATCTTATTTTAACAAGACCCAAAAACAATACCACTTATTATTTTTTCTTGCTTTTAATCTCTTCTGTAAAAAATGAATCGGGTATACCTTTATTAACTAAATAGTTAGAGTATATAAGGCTTAAGGTTGCTTTTTGAGGTTTATTGTTTTTTTCCGGGGCTTTGTCACTGTCAAAATCGCCGGTTATTCCAATCGGCAAAGACATTTTATTTACTTCAAATGTAAAGTTCAGTTTATCGGGCAAGTCAAATACATTCGATCTTAAATTGTAAACAAAATCTATTAAAAAGTTTCCATTGCTTTTGGTGTTGGCATCTACTTTTAGTAGCAGTTGCTTTTTTCTGTCAATCCATACAGTTGCCAATAAAATATCCTGTTCTTCTGTTAGCGGAATAATTTTGATGACATCGCAAACCGTTCCATTTACATTGTCTTTTTTTATCCACACCGATGTGTAGGATTTATTGAGCAATGCAGCTAACGAAAAATTTATTCCCTTTTTGGGCAACAAAGCAAACCCAGTAGATTTCATTTTTATTTTATCAGGCTTTTTGTAAAAAACTTTTGCCTCTTTCACAGGTATTTTTATGAAACTTACATTCAGTTTAATTTTAACGTCGGCGCTGTAATCGTTAACTCTGTTAAGTTTTGTATTGATGCTATCGAGCAATAACTTTGGTTCTGAAATTTGTGCTGATAATTTAAAACTAAAAATTAAGACAGTTATAAGCGTAATTTTAACCACCACTTTTATCATGACAAAATATCTTTTTTAGTGAAATTATAGGCCGAAATGCCAAAGAATAATGCAATATGAAAAACTAAAATAAAGCTGGAATTTATAAGTTTATATAAATTAAAAGGTTCTTCAAACAACAACCTCCAATTGTTCATATAGGTGGTAAAGAAAAAAGGCTTCATTAGTTTAAAAATACTTAAATCAATGGATGACAAAATCATAAATGCAATGATGATAACCATAGTTAGAATGATTGGCGTTACAGAATTATCAGTGAACGATGAAAACAAAAATGCCAATGAAGCAACAGTTGACATTCCTAAAATTGAAAAACCAAACGATGCAATTAAACGCCATAATACATCGTTTTCTGAAAATATATAAATGGTATCTCTCACCACAAACAAATCACCTTTGCCAAATAGTAATATTCCACTAATTAAGCTAAGCAGAGCCATAGCAATTACAAGTAAAGTAGAATACAAAATGCAGGTTATAAATTTTGCAGTAATTATCTCTAATCTGGAAGCTGTTCTTGTAAGAATAAATCGTAAAGTTCCTGCCGAAGTTTCGCCTGCAATTAAATCGCCACTAACCAATGCAATTAAAAATGGGATGTGTATGAGCAAAGCTGTAAGAATTACATAAACCGTTAAGTAACCATTTAATAAGTTTCCTTCAAATAGAAATGTATCTCTTAAATTTTGAGTTTGAAATTCAAAAAAGTTTTTTCCATCTACTAAAAGTGCCACCTGAATTACAAAAACTAAAAATGCAATAGCTCCAAAAGCAATGTAAGAGCGACCTTTGGCAAAAAGTTTAAATATTTCGAGTTTGGTAAGAATGTAAATATTTTTCATTAGGTGAGTGATAAGAAAAATTCTTCTAAGGTTCTGGTTGGCGTAATTGATAAAATATCTACATTATTTTGAACTAAGAATTTATTTAGTTCGGGCACTTTATTTCTTTGGAGAGACAAGAAAATTTTATTTTTTTCAATTGATTTAAAATTTTGTTGGTATTCAGAACCATTAATTATGCTTAATGCGGAGTTTACATCAACAACTTCAACGGTAAGATTTTGTTTTCCACTAAGAAGTATTTCGTTTACGTTTCCTTCTACTAATTTCTCGCCTTTATTTATAATAATCATTCTATTGGCTAAAATTTCTACTTCGCTTAAAATGTGAGAAGATAAGAAAATTGTTTTGTTGTAATCTTTATTCAGGGAGATTATCATCTCTCTAATGTCTTTCATTCCATGTGGATCCAACCCATTTGTTGGCTCGTCTAGAATAATTAATTCAGGATTGTGAATCAAGGCTTGTGCAATTCCCAAGCGCTGTTTCATTCCTTGCGAAAATGTTTTTACTTTACTATCTGCTCTATCCAATAATCCTACCCATTCTAATGTTTCTGAAATTCTGTTTTTTGAAACTTCTTCCATTTGCATTTTTGAAAGAATTTCAAGATTTTTTTTCGCACTTAAACTTCCATAAAAATCAGGTCTTTCTACAATAGCTCCAACTTTTTTCATGATAGAAGCTCTGTGTGTTTTTATGGAATTTCCAAAAAGAAAAACATCACCATTACTTGGATAAATGAGTGATAAAATCATTCTTATTGTGGTGCTTTTTCCTGCCCCATTTGGACCAAGAAAACCATAAACATCTCCTGTGTTAACTGTAAATGATAAATTATTTACCGCTTGAAAATCTTTGAATTTTTTTGAAAGACTTTTTACTTCTAATATTGGAATATTTTCCATTTGTGAGTTAACAAACACCAATTAAGATAAAATGTTGTGTTTACATTTGTTTTAATTCGGCCACTAATTCAGTAACTGCTTTTTTTGCATCGCCAAAAAGCATACTTGTTTTTGGATCGTAGAACAATTCGTTTTCAATGCCTGCATACCCGGCATTCATACTTCTTTTATTTACGATGATGTGTTTTGCTTTTTCTACTTCCAAAATTGGCATGCCATAAATAGGAGAGGAGGGATCATTATTTGCTGCAGGATTAACAACATCATTTGCTCCAACAATTAAAACTACATCAGTATTTACAAAATCAGGGTTAATTTCTTCCATCTCCGAAAGTTTTCCATAATCTACATTAGATTCTGCCAACAGAACATTCATGTGTCCGGGCATTCTTCCTGCAACAGGATGAATGGCATATTTAACTTCTACTCCTTTAGATTCTAATAACAATTCTAATTCATGAATAATGTGTTGTGCCTGCGCCACTGCTAAACCGTAACCCGGAACAATAACTACTTTCTTAGAGTAATTCATTAATACCGCTGCATCAGAAGCAGAAATTTCTTTCATGTTTCCAAGTTCTTTTCCGCTTCCACCAGAAACAGTGCTTGAGCTTGAACCAAATGAACCAAAAATCACACTGCTCAATGATCTGTTCATTGCTTTACACATAACAAACGTTAATAGGGTTCCTGCAGAGCCAACTAATATTCCGCCCGTAAGCATTAACTTATTGTCGTATAAAAATCCTCCTGTTGCAGCGGCTAAGCCTGTAAAAGAATTTAACAAAGAAATAACTACTGGCATATCTGCACCGCCAATTGGGAGCACAAATAATACACCATAAATTAAACTTATCACAAAAAGTATATACGTATAAATTTCGGGTAGATTGTTGATTTGTATATAAACTGCAAAAATTAAAATACCAATTAAAAATAAATTATTAACTGTATTTTTTAAGGGAAGGCTGTAGTTCTTTTTTATGGTTCCGTTTAATTTAAAAAATGCAATCATGCTACCAGAAAATGAAATGCTGCCAATAATTAAGCCAGCTAAAATTGAAATTACTGCTGTATTTACTCCAATGTAGTGGTGGTATTCAATTAAAGAAATTAGTGCAGCACAAGCGCCACCCATTCCATTAAACAAAGAAACCATTTCTGGCATTTGAGTCATTTTTACTTTTTTGGCGGAAATCCAACCCAATGCTGTTCCAATTATTAATGCACTAAAAATTAGCACATATTTTAAACTTGAAATTTCTAAATCATGAATTAGAACAGTGCCAAAAATAGCAATAGTCATTCCTAGTGCGGCAAACAAATTTCCCTTGCGTGCAGTAAGCGGATGACTTAGCATTTTTAATCCAACAATAAATGTTATTGAAGCAAAAAGATATATTATCTGTAATAGTGTATTCATTTTTTTTGTTTAGTAATTAATTTACTTTTTTTTGAACATTTCCAACATTCTGTCTGTAACAACAAATCCGCCAACCACATTTAAAGTGCCTAATAAAACTGCAATAAAACCAAGTGAGAGATTTAAGTAATCGTTATCGTTGCAATTGAGCATAACTATTATTGCTCCTAAAATAACAACTCCATGAATTGCATTTGCACCCGACATTAAAGGGGTGTGCAAAACCGAAGGAACTTTTCCAATAACTTCAATACCAACAAAAATAGCTAGAATTACAAAGTAAAATAGTTCTAAATTATCTAAAATAAAATTTTCCATAAATTATGTAGTTTGATTTAATTTAAGTGAGGGATGAATGGGATTTCCGTTTTTTATAAGCAAACAACCTTTTGTAATTTCGTCGGTTTCGTCAATGTTAAAAACGTTATCTTTTAAAAGATGTAAAATTAAAGCTTGAATATTTTTAGCAAATAAATCAGATGCATTAAGCGCTGCTAATGAAGGCAAATTAGATTCCCCAATTATTGTAACGCCATTGTATTCTACTTTTTCGTTTACCTTGCTTTTCTCGCAATTTCCGCCTTGTTCAACAGCCATATCCACAATTACACTTCCCGGTTTCATGTTTTCTAACATCTCTATTGTAATTAAAACAGGAGCCTTTTTTCCGGGAATTAATGCGGTAGTAATAACTAAATCTGCCTGTGCAACAAATTTCGAAATTATTTCTTTTTGTTTTGCCAGGTATTCCGGAGATAAATTTTTAACATATCCTCCTTCGGTAGATACTTTTTCATCTACATTTACTTCAATAAACTTTGCTCCTAAAGATTCCACCTGCTCTTTTGTTTCGGGTCTTACATCGCTTACATGAACAATAGCACCCAATCTTTTAGCCGTTGCAATAGCTTGCAAACCGGCAACTCCTGCTCCCATAATTACAACATTGGCGGGTTTAATTGTTCCGGCAGCAGTCATTAACATGGGAAAAACTTTTCCAAGTTCAGCGGCTCCAATTAATACTGCTTTGTAACCGGCAAGATTTGCTTGAGAGCTTAAAATGTCCATTTTTTGAGCCCTGGATATTCTTGGAATAGATTCTAAAGCAATTAAATTTATTTCTGCTTTTTCTGCGGACAGAACTATTTCGGTATTTATGGTGGGAAATGCAAGACAAATTAATGTTGAACCTTTCTTCATCCAGGATATCTCGGTGCTTGATGGTGCATTTACTTTTATTATTACATCAGAATTTTGATACAATGCTTGAGTGTTTTCCTCGATTTTTGCTTCTACTTGCGTGTATTTATTATCGTAATAATAAGATAATTTGCCTGCATCTTTTTCTATTAGAAATTCTAAATCTTTGTTATTTAATTGTTTAATAATTTCGGGAGTCATGCAAACCCTGCGTTCAAAGGGTTTTGTTTCTTTTGGTACACCAATTTTAATCATGAATTTTTATTTGCCGTCAAAAGTATTTAATTACTTTAAATGTAAAAGTTATAAATCAATAATTTTATTCACTCAAAGGTGAGTGAAAAATAAATTATTTTTGAATTTAATCGTTCTATCGAGTTAGAAAAAACAGTATTATCGTTTACTAATAAATTTTTAACTCCAAATGAGTATTTAATTTCGGGAGAAAGTTTAAAATATTCTAAGTAAAAATCCATACCTACTCCAACTTCTGTTAAAAAGTCATTTCTATTTATTTTAATTATTTCTTTTCCCGAACCAACCTCTACATCCTTGTTTGAAGACATGTCTATGGTATATTTTCCTCCGCCTAACACATACATTCTATAGTTATTTACTCTATCTGATTTAAATTTTAATGATAAAGGAAATTCTAAAAATGTAGATTCCACCGTTTTATTTACAGTTGTAAATTTTGTAGAAGTAGGTCCTTTAAAATTATACTCCAAAATTCTTGTTGTAAATGTTAAACAAGGTATGAATCGAAGATTAAAATTTTCAAATATTTTCATGTCAGAAACGATGCCTAAACTAAATCCCGGCTGTTTAACAGCGTTTAATGAATACAAACTATCGCCTAATAAGTAATTTGCATTTGGCCTAATAATAAAATTAGCAGAATTTAAACCCAAAGAAAATCCAAAGTGAAACAAATGTTTATCAAAATTTTCTAGATTTTTTACTCTGCTTTTTTGAGCAAATAAAAACTGAGTTATCAGTACAAATAAAGTAAGAAAATAATAAAATTTTTTCGACACGATAATTTTAAAACTCTACAAAAGTAATTTTATTTTGTTGCCGAGTAAATACTTGCTATTCCAAAGCTTAATTTTTTGCTCTTACAGTCTTTAAATCCACAGGTTTTAAGCACATTAATAAATTCATCACCTTCGGGGAAAAGTTGAACAGATTCTGGTAAATAGCTGTATGCTCTTGAATCTTTGGAGATAGTTTTTCCTAAAGAGGGCATAATGGTTTTAAAGTAAAAATTAAACAATTGTTTTACAGGAAATTTTTTTGGCTTTGAAAACTCAAGAACTATTATTTTTCCTCCCTCTTTAATTACCCTTTTCATTTCTAGCAATCCTTGTTCAAGGTGTTCAAAGTTTCTTACTCCAAATGCTACTGTTGATGCATCAAATGAATTATCATTAAAAGGTAATTTTTCAGAATCGGCTTTAATTAATTTAATTTGATGGGATAAATTTTGATTTTTTAATTTAATAATTCCAATGTCCAGCATACCTTGCGAGATATCAATACCCGTTATGCGTATGTTTTTATTTTTTGCTATTTCAATAGCTAATTCGCCGGTTCCTGTTGCAACATCTAAAACATTTTTTGTATCACTGGTTAAAATTTTAGCAACTTTTTTTCTCCAAATTTTATCAATTCCCACCGATAATAAATTGTTTAACAAGTCATATTTTGGGGCAATGTTATTAAACATTAACTCTACCTCGTCTGCCTTACTTTTTCCTTGAATATTGTATGGAGTAGCTTTCATTTATAACAAATTATTTTTCCGTACTTCTGCATCTAATTGATTGATATTAACAGGCACAACGCCTGATTGTTCGCAAACCAAACCACCAGATAAGTTTGAAATCTGTGCAATTTGTTGTTCATTTAGTTTTGAAGCAATGCACAAAGCCGCTACCGATATTACTGTATCTCCAGCACCCGAAACATCAAAAATGTTTCTGACATGTGCAGGAAAATGAAACGATGTTTTTTTATTGGCAATGTATATTCCTTTTTCAGAAAGAGTAACCATTAACATCTTGTTCAGTGATTTATTTAAAAAATCAAAGGCTACTTTATCCAGCTGATGTTTTATTTCGGAATTATCAATTTTTAAATTGGTGCCTTCGGTAAATTCTTTTAAATTGGGCTTAAACAGCGTAACATTTTTATAGATATCAAAATTTTTCTTTTTAGGATCTACA
>CAIMMJ010000336.1 GCA_903842515.1 uncultured Bacteroidota bacterium
ATGATAGCTTATGTTGATGAAAATGGAAACCTTACCTCTACTCCTCCTGATCCAACAAAAAAGAAAAAATTAATAAACTTAGAAGATATTCAAATTGGAATATCTAAACAGGAACCTGCCGACCCAGCCGATTTAATTAGAACGGGTGTTGTATCATTTTTTAACGACCAAAAAGGATACGGGTTTATTAAAGATTTAAAATCGCAAGAAAGTATTTTTGTTCACATCAATGCCTTGTCTGGGCCAATTAAGGAAAACGATAAAGTAAGTTTTGAAACCGAAAATGGTCAAAAAGGATTAATGGCAGTTAGAGTAAAAGTTACCAGTTAGTTTTTGTTTTTTATAGATGAACGAAGAATCGTCTACACGAGTAAATAAATACCTCAGCGAAGTTGGTTATTGTTCACGCAGGGCTGCAGATAAATTAATAGAAGAAGGCAGAGTAACCATAAACGGAAAAATTCCAGAAATGGGAACAAAAGTTATTTCTGGCGACGAAGTAAGAGTTGATGGAGCATTAATTTCTCCCCCCTCCAAAGAAAAATTTGTTTATATAGCATTCAATAAACCGGTTGGAATTGTGTGCACCACAGATACCAATGTAGAGCGAGACAATATTATCGACTACATCAATCATCCACAAAGAATTTTCCCAATAGGACGATTAGACAAGCCCAGCGAAGGATTAATTTTACTTACAAGCGATGGAGATATTGTAAATAAAATTCTCCGCTCTAAAAACAACCACGAAAAAGAATATGTGGTAACGGTGAATAAATCCATCAATCAAGATTTTATTTTTAAAATGGGAAATGGTGTTCCAATTTTAGATACTATTACAAAAAAATGCAAAGTAGAACAATTGGATAGAACAGTATTTAAAATTGTTTTAACTCAAGGATTAAACAGGCAGATTCGAAGAATGTGTGAGTATTTGGGATACGAAGTAATTAAGCTAAAAAGGGTTAGAATTATGAATATTCATTTAGATTTACCTGTAGGCAAATGGCGAAATTTAACCGAAAGAGAGCTCAACGAAATTAGCAAAATGGTTGAAGGTTCTTCAAAAACAGTTGAAGGTTAAAAAAGTTATTCTAAACCAATTATTGTTTTGATTCAGAAAAAAACCGTTTTTGAAAAAGCAGCATTAATCCAACTCCACTGCTAATTGAGGCATCAGCCAAATTAAAAACAGGTCTAAAAAACTCAAAAGATTCTCCGGCCCAAAACGGAAACCATGTAGGGAAATGTCCTTCAATTAGCGGAAAATACAACATGTCTACCACTCTGCCATACAAAAAAGATGAATAACCACCTTCGGCAGGAAATAGTGTTGCAACGTTATTGTAACTGTCGTTAAATATTATTCCATAAAAACAACTATCAATTATATTTCCTAAAGCACCTGCAAAAATCATAGATAAACTTAGAATCATTAATTTATCCTCGTTCTTTTTTATAAGTTTAATAAGAATATAACCCAGAACACCAATAGCAATAATTCTGAATGAACTTAGCAACAGTTTGCCCGTATTTCCGGCCAATTCTAGGCCAAATGCCATTCCATTATTTTCGGTAAAGTGCAAATAAAACCAATTGCCTGCAACAGAAATTTGCTCTCCAATTAAAAAATGTGTTTTGATGTATATTTTTAAAAATTGATCTAAAAACAGAATCAAGAAAATAATTCCAAAAGGTTTTAAGTATTTCAAAATATTTTAGTTTAAAAAAAGCCGATTGATATTCTCAATCGGCTTTAGAAATAAATTTATAAACGTTTATTGTTGCATTTTTTTTGCGTCGATACTTAAAGTAGCGTGAGGCACAATTCTTAATCTTTCTTTTGGAATCATTTGCCCTGTAACTCTACAAATACCATAAGTTCTATTTTCTATTCTTATAAGAGCCATTTCTAAACTTTGAATAAATTTCTGTTGACGAATAGCTAAGTTAGTTGTTTCTTCTTTTGATAAAACTTCAGAGCCATCTTCTAACAGTTTAAACGTTGGCGAAGTATCGTCGGTTCCATTATCATCTTTGTGAGACAATGCATCTTTTAACAATTCGTAATCACTTCTTGCCTCTTCTAATTTTCTATTTATTAAGTCTTTGAACTCTTGTAACTCTTGTTCGTTGAATTTTGTTTTTTCTAGTCTTGGTTGATCGTTATTGATTTTTGGCATTGAGGAAGGTCTATTACTAGTCATGTGATAGCTAATTTGTTTAGCTGCTTCTATATCTTTTCTTTTGTTCTCTGGGTCACGGGTATAAAGTGCTTCGTCTGAACCTTTCTTTGGTTTTCTTGGAAGTTTTACTTTTTCGGGCTTAATCTTTTTCTCCTTAACTGGTTTTTCTACTTTAATTTTAACCGGCTTTTCTGGTTTAATGGCTTTCTCCTTTTTTACTTTAACCGGTTTTTCAACCACAACTTTGGCAACCTTAACACTTTTTGCTTTTGGCGCAGTTGCTTTAGATTTAGAAACAGGTGTTATAGCTTTTTTGGCAGGAGCAGCAGCTTTTGCAACTGGTTTAGAAACTTTAGCTTTTGGTGCTACTTTAACAACTTTTGTTGGCTTTGCTGTTTTTGCAGCTGGTTTAGAAACTTTAGCCGCAACTTTGGTAGCTTTTTTTGAAATTGGTTTAACTACTTTTTTAGGAGCTGGCTTAACCACCTTTTTTGCAACTACCTTTTTTGCTAGTGGTTTAAGTACTTTTTTTGCAGCGGGCTTAACTACTTTTTTAGGAGCAACTTTCGCCACCTTCTTTGCAAGGGGTTTAGCTGTTTTTTTAGGTACTATTTTAATTGCTTTTTTTGCAACTGGCTTTACTGCTTTTTTAGGAGCTGCTTTCACCACTTTTTTTGCAACTGGTTTAGCAGCCTTTTTAGCAACAGGTTTAGTTACTTTTTTTGGAGCTACTTTAACTACTTTTTTTGCAACAGGCTTAACTGCTTTTTTAGGAGCAACTTTTACCACTTTTTTTGCAACTGGTTTTACTGCCTTTTTAGGCGCTGGTTTAGCTGCTTTTTTTGCCACCGGTTTAGCTGCTTTTTTTACTGGCGCTGCTTTTTTTGCCGGAGCTTTGGGTTTTGCTTTGGCCGCAACTTTTTTATTTTTTTCAACTTTCTTGGCCATAATTTCTTATTTTTTAATTTGTATTTGTGTTGTTAAACCGTTATCCAAGTCTATAATTACTGAATCTGAGGTACTTAATTCAGAAACAATAGTTATCTGATTGGCTAAAATTTCGCCGCAAATATAGGTTTTATTGTTATTGATTGCACTTTCTAGCAAATCTTTCGCTACAATTCTCACATTTATTTTGTCAGTTACCTCAAAATCAGACTCTTTCCTAATGGTTTGAATTCTATTTACCAATTCTCTGGCTAAACCTTCTTGTTTTAGTTCATCAGAGATATGAATGTCTAATGCAACGGTTAAACTTCCTTGATTGGCAACTTTCCAGCCCGGAATATCCACAGGTATAATCTCTACGTCCTCAGGTAAAAGCTCGGCGCTTACCGAACCAATTTCTGCAACGTACTTGCCATTCTTTTCTATTTCCGAAATAATTTCAACAGCATGTTTAGCAGCATGGGCTTGTAAATCTTTCATTATTTGCCCGTACTTTTTGCCTAAAGTTTTAAAATTTAGTTTCAAATTCTTCACAATCTGAACTTCTTCTTCTGTTACAAATTCTAGTGCTTTTACGTTTACTTCACTTAAAATAATGTCTTTCACCAATTCTAAATTTTCCTGAAAAGACCTATTTAAAACCGGTATTTGAATTCTGCTCAGCGGCTGTCTTACTTTTATGTTCTCTTTTTTTCGGATAGAAAGAATCATAGAAGAAATGGTTTGAGCAAGCTCCATTCTTTCTTCTAACTTTTTGTTGATATTAGTTTCTGAGGCTTCCGGAAAATCTGCTAAATGAACAGAGTTCACGGAGTGCTTGTTGGTAATGTCGTTTAAGTCTTTAAACAAAGCATCTGCGTAAAAAGGAGCAATTGGGCTTATAAGTATAGAAAGAGTTTCTAGGCACGTGTATAGCGTTTGATAGGCAGCAATTTTATCTGCAGAATATTCTCCTTTCCAAAATCTACGCCTGCACAAACGAACGTACCAATTGCTTAAATGTGAATCTACAAAATATTCTATTGCTCTGCCTGCTTTGGTAGGTTCGTATTCTGCGTAAGCTTGGTCAACAATTTTTACCAATGTATTTAATTCCGAAATAATCCATTGGTCAATTTCGGGTCTGCTGCTCAATTCTATTTCTTTTTCAGAATACTTAAATCCATCAATGTTGGCATACAGGGCAAAAAACGAATAGGTGTTGTGCAAGGTTCCAAACAAAGCTCTTTGCACTTCTGCAATTCCTTCGAGGTTAAATTTTAAATTGTCCCAAGGCTGAGCGTTAGTTATCATGTACCAACGTGTGGCATCGGGTCCGTATTTGCTAAGGGTATCAAATGGGTCTATCGCATTTCCCAAACGCTTACTCATTTTATTGCCGTTTTTATCCAGCACCAAACCATTAGAAACAACATTTTTAAATGCAACAGAATCAAACACCATAGTAGCTATGGCATGAAGCGTGAAAAACCATCCTCTGGTTTGATCTACACCTTCTGCAATAAAATCGGCAGGATAGTACTTTTTTTCGTCAATTAATTCTTTGTTTTCAAAAGGATAATGCAACTGTGCATAAGGCATAGCACCGCTGTCGAACCAAACGTCTATCAAATCTAATTCACGTTTCATTGGCTTGCCGCTTGGCGATACCAAAACTATGTCATCCACAAAAGGTCGGTGCAAATCGTCCACTTTATCAGAAGTTTTAATGCCTGCTGCCTTTGCTTTTTCTATTTCTTGTTTTAGCTCGTCTACCGAACCAATGCAAATTTCTTCTTGAGCATCTTCTGTTCTCCAGATAGGCAAAGGAATTCCCCAATAGCGAGAACGAGATAAATTCCAATCTACTAAATTCTCTAACCAGTTTCCAAAACGTCCTGTTCCAGTGGCTTCCGGCTTCCAGTTGATGGTTTTGTTCAATTCTAACATCCTATCTTTTACGGCCGTTGTTTTCACAAACCAAGAATCTAAAGGATAGTAAAGCACCGGTTTGTCTGTTCTCCAGCAATGTGGATAGGTGTGTTCGTAGGTTTCTTTTTTAAATAATTTTCCTTCTTCTTGCAATTTCAAAACTATTCGTTCATCCACGCTGATGTAGTTTTTTAGCTCTTTAATTTTGCCAGAACTTTCAAGAATATTTTTTTGATGTTTAAACTCTGTTTCCTTTTCAGCATCCGTTAAGTAGGCTTCTTTCACGTATTCTTCTCCGTATAAAAACACACCGTCTTGCACTTCGGGCAAAAACTTTCCTCGTTTATCCACCAAGGTAAGAGAGCCTATTCCATTTTGTTTGGCCACTCTAAAATCGTCTGTACCAAAGCTTGGGGCTATGTGCACAATTCCTGTTCCATCTTCGGTGGTTACAAAGTCTCCAAGCACCACTCTAAAAGCATCACCATCGCTGGGTTGAGCAAAGTTTAAAAGTTGTTCGTATGTTATTCCTTCTAAGTCTTTGCCTTTTAATTCGGACAAAATTTGATAAGGAAAATCTTTGTCGCCTGCTTTAAAATCTTCGAATTTTAGTGTTGAATTTTTTTCGGGGAAGTATTTATGCAGCAAATTTTTTGCAAGCACCAAATGCACCAATTCGTTAGAGGCTGATGTTGGATGAAAGGTTTTTACTAAAACATAATCAATATTTTTCCCAACAGCCAAAGCAGTATTACTTGGTAAAGTCCAGGGGGTGGTTGTCCAAGCCAAAATGTAAAGATTAGCACCTGTGTTTACAATTCCACTCTTTGCCACATCAGTTACTTTAAACATAACTGTAGCCGTTCTATCTTTTACGTTTCTGTAGCAACCCGGTTGGTTCAGTTCATGCGACGAAAGCCCTGTGCCTGCAGCAGGAGAGTAGGGTTGAATGGTGTATCCTTTGTAAATAAAATCTTTTTGATACAAGTTTTTTAGCAGCCACCAAACACTTTCTATGTAATCGGTTTTGTAGGTAATATAAGGGTCTTGCATGTCTACCCAATAACCCATTTTGCGGGTAAGGTCGTTCCAGATGTTGGTATATTTCATAACATCTGTGCGGCAGGCAGCATTGTAATCTTCTATGGAAATAGATTTGCCAATATCGTCTTTGGTTATACCCATTGCTTTTTCTACGCCCAATTCTACAGGCAAACCGTGAGTATCCCAACCGGCCTTACGTTTCACTTGTTTTCCTTTTAAGGTTTGATATCTGCAAAAAATATCCTTAATGCTGCGGGCCATTACGTGGTGAATGCCGGGCAAACCATTGGCAGAAGGTGGACCTTCGTAAAAAACAAAGGGAGCAGCACCGTCGCGGTTTGTAACGCTTTTTTCGAATATATTTTCTTTGTCCCAAAAGCTCAACATTTCATCTGCAATAGCAGGTAAGTTAAGGCCTTTGTGTTCTTTGTATTTCTTTTCCATTTATTATCTGTACTTCTTAAAAAAAGAGGTGCAAAGATAAAAAAATAGGGCGATTATGGAACTTGATTTTTTGGGAATAAGCAATTAGCAAACAAATATCTACTATCAAAGCAAGTAGAATGGCCTTGAATGATAATTGACGAATAAATAAGTGTTTTAAGTGCTAATCTGTTCTAAATAAGTAACCCTCAAACTCTGTAAAATCCTTTCAAATGAACTAATTCAAAATGTACCTATAGTGTTTTTTCTAGCGAGTATTTAGGGAAATGAAACATAAACAGGTGTTTTTTCGGTGAATCAAATGGACTTATTTTTGCAAGTGAAAATAATTCCGACCTCCGCGGCGGAGGAGGAAAAGATAAAATGACGCCTTGTTCGCCGCGGCGGACACCAACCAAGGGAGTTATTGAAAATAATGCTAAAAATTTAGTAATTTTGTTTCAGAAAAAATGAATCATGAACTACAAAATGTCATTTCAGGAAAGGTCGAAGTTAGGAATGGAGAATTTATCCAAGCAGTTGCCAATTACCTTAGAAAAAGCAAAGGAGCAGGCAGCTTGGTTAAAAATGCAAAGCACTTCAAAGAAAAAGAAGCAGGGCTCATAAAAGAGTTTGCTCAAAAAAATAAGTGTTGGGTACTAGATATAGATATTTCTAATTATGTATCAGAAGGTGCAGAGCAAAAAGTTTATTTACAAGACAATAAAACGGTTCTAAAATTAAACGACACAATTTATTACGAAACTTGGGAAGATTATTTTGTCAATCTTTTGCTGCACAACTATTTTTTTGAAGATACTTCTTATCGTCTAAAAGGTTTTTATTGTTTTGAAGAAACTTTGTATGCGCTAGTTGAACAACCTTTTGTTGTTGCAAACGAAAAAACCGATTTAGAACAAGTAAAACTTTTCTTAAGTTCAAATGGTTTTATTAACCATCGGAACAACGATTATTTTAATGCTGAACTTGGGATAATTTTAGAAGACTTACACGATGAAAATGTATTAACGCAAAACGGAGTTTTACATTTTATTGATACTGTATTTTATATTTCATCGTCTTTTTAAGATTAACTTAATGGTATAAATTTAACCTTTATGCTTTTCGATAATAAATAATCCTAAATTTGATTTAAAATCCCTTCATCATGAAAAAACTTATCCTCCTCTTTTTAGTGCTTGTTTTAAAATTTGCACCTGCCAAAGCACAGTGGGTAACGATTCCTGACGCAAATTTTGTAACTAAGCTTCAACAGCTTTTCCCTAGTTGTATGAATGGAAACCAGATGGATACTACTTGTGCGGAAATTGTGAATGAAACAATTTTAATTGTTCAGAATAGCAATATTTCTAACCTTTCTGGGATAGAACATTTTGAAAACCTTCAAACATTATGGTGTAATAACAATCAATTAAGCAGTTTGCCTACCTTGCCAAATTCATTAACCTTTCTAAAGTGCAGTAACAATCAATTAAATAGCTTGCCATTGCTACCAAGTTCTTTAACAAGCCTAAATTGTGGAAACAATCAATTAAGTAGTTTGTCATTTCTTCCTATTAATCTAGAATATTTAGATTGTAGCCAAAATCAACTTAATGCTCTGCCTGATTTGCCAAATACTTTGTTCGATTTATATTGCAATAACAACCAATTGGCAAGTTTGTCGTCTGTTCCAGATTCTATGAATGCATTTTGGATAAACAATAATAATATAAATTGTATAGTTAACTTGCCGACATTTATTTCTTGGACTGCTAATATCTCAGATAACCCACTGACTTGTGTTCCAAACCAAACAAATTATAGCGAAAATTTACCCTTATGCTTAGTAAATGACCCACTAAACAATCCCAACAATTGTCCAAGTGTAAGCATAGCTGGAAGGGTATTTAGAGATTTGAATGGTAATTGTGAATTCGATGCTACTGATTTACATACTCAAAATATTCCAGTTAAATTGTATGACAATCAAAATAATCTAATAGCTCAGAGTTATTCAAATAATGGAATTTATGGTTTTAGTAATTTATTACCCAATAATTATCATGTTAAAATAAACACAGTAAATTTGCCCATTGCCATGGATTGCGGGCAAAACAGTACACAAAGCGTAACACTAAACACACCAAACCAAACAATACAAAACATCAACTTCCCTGTGGTGTGCAATGCTCCATATGATGTTTGGGTGCAATCGGTAAATACCAACGGTTGGGTATTTCCGGGGCAGGTGCATACCATCAGGACAAACATTACAGATAATGAATCTTGGTTTAATACTGATTGTGATGAAGGAAATACTTCAGGAATGGTAAATATTTCTATTACAGGACCGGTTTCTTTTGTTGCTCCTGCTGCGGGTGCTTTAACGCCAACGGTTAATGGCAATACATTTAATTACACCATTTCCAATTTCAATAACCTTAGTATAAATTCTTTTGGCTTGCAATTGATTACAGACACTACTGCACAAGCAACAGACCGAGTATGTGTTCATGTAGAAATTACCCCAAACCCAATGGATGCAAACACCACCAATAATGAGTTTGACTTTTGCTACAATGTGGTAAATTCTTATGACCCCAATATGAAGGAAGTATATCCGGTAAATGTATTGCCGGGTTATGATGATTGGTTCACGTATACCATTCACTTCCAAAACACAGGAAATGCACCTGCATTTAATATTCGTTTGAGAGATACTTTGGATACTCAGTTAGATTTGAATACGTTTGAAGTATTGGGTTATTCTCACCCAGCCAATGTAACCGTAAGCGGAAATATATTAACCGTTAGGTTCAACAACATTATGTTGCCCGATAGCACTAGCGATTACGAAGGCAGTATGGGCTATTTTCAGTATCGTATAAAACCAACACCCAACTTGCCAATTGGTTCACAAATAAGAAACACTGCCTATATTTATTTTGATTACAATGCCCCCATTATTACCAATACTACCGAGAATAATTTTGACATAACGGTTAGTGCATCTAACTTGAAATCAAACCCAGAAAGTTTTGAAATCTATCCCAACCCAAGCACCGGAATTTTTACTTTTAAAGATACTAAAGCAATTCAGAGAGTAGAATTTTACAATCTAATGGGCCAAGAAATAGCTGTTTTTGTTGGTGATAACACCAACAAAGTGAGCAAACAAATAAACCTAAGCAACTACAGCAAAGGAATTTATTTTGCAAAAATTAATGGAAGTGTTGTGCTAAAGTTGGTGAAGGAGTAAACTCGAAATTTTGCTGCATAAAAATAACCAGATAAAATAAGGACGTTTGAAACTCCGAAAAAACACCATGTTTTTATTAATATACAGATGAAAACGGTAGATTTAATCTTAAATTTTTGTCCTAACAATTTAGCTAATTCTCTTTGCTGGCCTTGAACAAAATTTCTTTTTCTTGTTTGCTTAGGCTGTCATAACCTGAGCGGGATATTTTATCTAAAATTGCATCTACAATTTCTTGTTTTTGTTTGGCTTTTGCTGCAGTGGATGAATTGTAGTTAGAATATACTTTTTCTAGCTTTTGTTTACGCTTAAACAAGCCTTGAATTTTATTTTTAATTGAGTACCAAAAATCAGTGATATCGTTTCCTTTTTTAAGTTGTGTAGCGTATAAAATTCCAAAAATAGCACCGCCTAAATGTGCAATGTGTCCGCCTGCATTGCCTTTGTTAAGACTAATTAAATCTATAACAACTAAAAATAATGCAACAAACTTTAATCGTACTTCAAGCACAAAAAAAACATTTACCACAAAATTTGGAATATAGGTGGCTACTGCAATAAAAATTCCTAATACACTGGCCGAAGCTCCAATGGTAACTGAATTGGGAGCAAAAGGTGTAAACGCAGGAAAAACATTATAAAACAATATAAAAAGCACCGCACCGCACACGCCAGAAACAATGTAAACTGGAACAATTCTTTTTTCTCCTAAAAATTCTACAAACATTCTACCCCCAAAATATAACATAAGCATGTTGTAGAGAATGTGTCCAAATTGTTTGTGAATAAACTGATAGGTTACAACAGACCACGGATGAAACAACAACCTTTTTAAATCGGCAGGAACCGCCACAAAATCTATAAAATAATCAAAATCTACATTGGCATTAAACAAGAAAAAAAATACTTGAGTTAATTCAATCACAAGGTAAATGATAACGTTGGCCAATAACAATTTGGTAAAGCCAGAACCTTGTTTAATTAGATTTTTAAAATCTTCCCACATGATAAATATATTAGTGCTTAAACGAGAATTGAATCAAATATGTTCATTGATCAATAGAAATTCATTGGATTTTTTTTCTTCCAATACAAAATCAATAGCAACCCAAACAACATTCCTCCTAAGTGTGCAAAGTGAGCCACATTGTCTCCTTTGTTATTTATACCAGAAAACAACTCTATGGCTCCATAAATTATAACAAAGTACTTTGCCTTCATGGGGATAAAAAAGTAGATGTAGATTAAAGAATTAGGAAACAACATTCCAAATGCCAACAATAGTCCAAACACTGCACCCGATGCACCAACCACAACAGGAGCATTTAAAAAATTTACTTGCAACTGCTCTATAAATGGCTTAGAAAATTCTAATGCCTTTTGTGGCGATTCTGCAAATATTTGATTGTATTCGCTAATGAACGTATTTATTTCGTAGATGCTTTGTGGAGAAGAATTACCTTCTGTAAACTGATAAATTAGTTGCTGCAAATGTGGTTCTGATGGCGACAGCAGATACTCGTTCATTGCGTTAATAGACGGTTGAACCTGAAACCAAAAAATAGTGTAATGAGTTAGCGCTGCACCTACACCACAAATTAAGTAATAAGCAAGAAACTTTTTTCCTCCCCAGTAATTTTCTATTGCATAGCCAAACATCCACAAGGCAAACATATTAAAAAGTATGTGCTGAAAATTACCGTGCAAAAACATGTAAGTGATGAACTGAAAAGGACGGAATTTTTCTGATCCAAAATAATGTAAACCCAAATAATCTGAAAGTTCTATGCCAAAAGTGTTATCTAAAACAATTTGTGCCAGAAAAAAAATACCGTTTATTATTAATAAGTTCTTTGTTACTTCGGGTAAATACGTAAATCCTTGCGGACGATAATATTCGTTACTCATGTTATTTTTTAAATAATTTATCTATTGTTTCGGCATCAAAATTTACTATCACAGGCTTTCCTGTTGGCGTGTAGAAAGGAGTTTCGCAAGCAAACAAGTCGTTTACTAGATTACCCATTTCATCGTCGCTTAAATTTTTTCCCCCTTTTATAGACATGTTTTTTGCCATGCTTTGTGCTAAACTATTTTGTTTGCTAAACTTTACTTGCTGCCTTGAATCCTGAAATTCTCTTACCATTTCTTCTAACAACTCTTGCACTTTACTTTCTGACAGCCCGGGAGGCAATCCAGAGAAAGCCCAAGTATTTTGTCCAAAATTTTCTATACCAAAACCCAATGCAGAAAGGTCGGGCAATATTTCTGATACAATCTCTGAAATTTTTGCAGGAAAATCAACAGTAACAGGAAACATCATTTGTTGAGATGTTCCGGAATTTAATGCCAGTTGATTTAAGAATCTTTCAAATAAAATTCTTTCGTGTGCCAGTTGTTGATCTATCATCAACAATTGGTTTTTTGTTTTGGTGATGATGTATTTTTGAAAAAGCTGAAAATACCTTCTTTCGGGATTAGCAATTTTATCTTCTTTTTCCTTTTCTTCTTTGTTTTCACTTTCGTACAATGTTTCCCAATTAGAAATATTGTTGAATTGCCTCAAATCAAACATTGATTTTTGAGGAGCGTAGGCTTTCTCCGTTTCTACTTTAAAGGGATTGTATTGAGGATTTACTCTAATTTTAGGCGGCTCCGGAATTTTACTGTAGTCGGGCAAAGGTATATTTAACGAGGTTTCTACGTCAAAATCTAAACTGGGAGTAATGTTGTGTTTCCCAAGAGCCATTTTTATTGACGAACGAAGTATGGAGTAGATTGCTTTTTCGTCGGAGAATTTTATTTCTGTTTTTGTAGGATGAATATTTACATCAATAGTTGCTGGATTTAATGTGATAAACAAAAAGTAGCCTGCAACATTTTCTCTTGCAATTAAACTTTCAAAACCACTTTGAACGGCATGGTGTAAATAGTTACTTTTTATAAATCTATTGTTTACAAAAAAATATTGTTCCCCTCTTGTTTTCTTTGCAAATTCTGGCTTTACAATAAATCCAGTAATGTTGGCAATGGAGGTTTCTTCGTTTACTGGAACAAGTTTTTCTTGGTAAGAATTTCCAAACAAACCCATTACTCTTTGTTTTAGATTTCCTTTTTCGAGCCTAAACATTTCAGCATCATTATTTATTAAAACAAAGGAAACATCAGGATGTGCAAGAGCAATGCGGTAAAACTCTTCTAAAATATGTTGAGTTTCTACTTGATTGGATTTTAAAAAATTTCTTCGTGCAGGAATATTAAAAAATAAGTTTTTTATCGAAAAAGTTGTTCCTGTTTCTGTTGCAATTAAGTCTTGCCCTTTGAGCTGACTTCCCCAAATTTCTATTTTAGTTCCAAGCGTGTCTTGTTCTCTTTTTGTTTTTAATTCTACTTGCGCCACAGCAGCAATAGATGCAAGCGCCTCGCCTCTAAATCCTTTGGTATTAATGTTAAACAAATCATCTGCCGATTTTAGTTTTGAGGTAGCATGTCTTTCAAAGCTCATTCTGGCGTCTGTTTCACTCATTCCAATTCCATCGTCTATAACCTGAATTAAAGTTTTGCCAGCCTCTTTTATAACAAGTGTAATTTTTTTTGCCCCTGCATCAATGGAGTTTTCAAGCAATTCTTTTACGGCAGAAGCTGGACGTTGAATTACTTCGCCAGCAGCAATTTGATTGGCAACAGAATCGGGCAATAAGTGAATGATGTCTTGCATTAATTAAGCAAATTTTAAGTGTGTAAAGATAGAGTAAACATAGCCATAGGCAAACTTAAAGTCTATTTCTGCGTCAATTTGTTTAATTGCTTTAGAGAAATTAACAATAAATACTACACTAAAATATTTGTTCAGAAATTTACGATTGTTTAATAACATGAAATAAAAAAAATTACATTTGTTAAAACTATGAATTTAAAAATTATGAAGTCAATTTTAAAACCAATTACAGCATTTCTGCTATTTTGTTTGTTTATTTATTCCGCAATGTTCACTGCTTCATGCAATCAAAAGCATACTAAGGAAGATTCTTTAGCCATTTGCAATCAAGTAATGTTGATACAAAATTGGTGCTCAATAGATTTAGATTGTAGAGGTCTAAAAGACTTTGTTGGCACTCACTTATATTCGCCGTTTATTGCAGATGGACAAAAAGGTGAAATTGGGGTAATAATTCCGATAGAATCTGATGAAAAATTCAGAAGCTATGTGTTAGTTGATGATTCTAATTCGACCAGCAAAAACATTGTTAAAATAATTAAACTAAATAAAGCAAAGCCCACACAAAATGCTGGTTCAGTTAAATCTCCTTCATCCTATCACACACTAAGTATAAAAGTTAATGATGATGAATGGGAAACCTTTGAATTAATAGTAGAAACTATTGATGAAACTACAGGTACAGAAATTAAAAAAGGAAGAGGTAAAATTATAAGAGATACAACCAAAAATACAGCAGAAAGAGATACTGAGGAGAAAGAAAGCGAAGACAAAAAATAGTTCAAAGTTTATTGCAGTGCTCAAGAAATTTGTAGGTTCTATATTATTGGTTTTTTTTGTTGCCAGCTCATATTCAACGGATAAAAAAGAGTACATTAATAATTTTCAAAATTACCTTAATCAAGACATAGAAAAAGCACAATTTTATATTGATAGCTTAAACCAAATTTTGATAAAAAGAAATGACAATTATTTAGCAGCAACAATAGACTATTGTTTTGCTAAAGTTGAATTTGAAAAAGGAAATTATGAAAATGCACAAAACTATGTTCACAAATGCTTGATTATTTCAGAAAAAAATAATTTTGAAGAATTAATAATTAGGTGTTACAACACCATTGCCACTATTTTTATTATACAAAAAGACTTTGTAAAAGCCAAAGAAATACTCACAAAAATTATTCTTAGGGCCCAAAAAACAAAAAATACTGGACTTCTTGCCGACATCAGTTATTCGTATGTAACATACTTCATTGATGTTGGAGATAGCATTAATTCTAAAAAATATTTACAATCAACATTAAAATATTATTTCGATAACAAGGATTATTCTGGTCTATCTAAATTATACAGCGAACTGGGTCATTTATATTATGACCATGACGAATTTGAAGACTCTTTTAAAAAGTTTAAACAAGCAGAAAAGTTTGCAAGTTTAAACAATAACAGTAAATCATTAATTAGAATATATAATAACATTGGTATTTGTTTTTGGGAACTGGACAACAAAGATTCTGCTATTTTTTATTTGCAAAAATCTATTGACTTATCCTACAAAGTTGGTGTAAAAAATACTTTGCCTTCAAACTATGAAAATTTATCTGCTGTTTATGAAGATAAAAAGGATTTTGAAAAAGCACTTCTATTTCATAAAAAATATTCCTCCCTAAACGACAGTCTTTCCGGTTCAGAAAAAACTAGAATCATTAAGTCAATAAACGAAAAATATGAAAGTGAAAAGAAGGAAGCCGAAATAAGTACATTGCAAGTGCAAAGAAATATTACAATTGCATCAATAATTTTAGCTGTACTAATTTTAACATTTGTTTGGCGACAAAACAAATTGATTTTGGCTCAGAAAAAAATTGTAGAATCTCAAAAAATACTGGTAGAAAAAAGAAATAAAGAAACGCTAGATTCTATTAGCTATGCCAAGTATCTGCAAGAAGCTATTTTGCCAAAACCAAAGGAGATGAATAAATTTATAAAAGATTATTTTATTTTTTATCTCCCCAAAGATATTGTTGCAGGTGACTTTTACTGGTTTTTTGCCCTAGAAAGTAACCCTTCTAAATTTTTAATTGCTGCCGCAGATTGCACAGGACATGGCGTGCCAGGAGCTATGGTGAGTGTAGTTTGTGCAAATGCATTAAATAGATGTGTAAAAGAATTTGGCCTAACTATGCCGGGAAAAATTCTAGATAAAACAACGGAATTAGTTTTAGAAACGTTTGAAAATAGCGAAAACCAAATCAAAGATGGTATGGATATTTCATTAGCCTTGATTGATGTTGAAAATTTAAAACTCTTTTGGGCAGGTGCAAATAGTCCTTTATGGATTTTAAAATCTGAGAACAATAATCTACAAGAATTTAAACCAAACAAACAACCCGTTGCTTCTTCTGACAATCCCATCTTGTTTACAACTCAAGAAATTAACATTGAAAAGAATGACACAATATATTTATTTACTGATGGATATGTTGACCAGACGGGTGGAGGAAAAGGAAAAAAATTAATGAAGAAAACATTGCGTGAAATTGTTTTGTCATTAGCAGAGAATGATATCCAAAGCCAAAATAAAATTATTACAGATTCTTTTTTTAGCTGGAAAAAGCAAGAGGAACAAGTAGATGATATTTGTTTTATTGGAATTAAAATTTAAAGCAAGAATAATTGTTTAATGTTCAACAAGTATTAATGCATATTTTTTAAAAATTGAGTGGCTAAAAAATAATGAGTAGGCATGGAAGCTGCTCACTACTTGTACAAAAAAATCACTCATAGGCAATGTTGTTTAAGTTGCTATTTTTTATAAATAGTAAATCTGTTTTACATAAAACAAAAAATACTTTACGCAAATGTTCTAGTTGTATATCAAATTTGGTCCTAACCATCTTTCTGCCTCACTCAGTGTTAGTCCTTTTCTTATGGCATAACTAGATACTTGATCTCTGTCTATTTTTCCTAAGGCAAAATAATGTGATTTTGGGTGTGCAAAATACAAGCCACTTACAGCCGCGGTGGGGAACATTGCCATACTTTCTGTGAGCTCCAAACCAATTTTATTTGTAACATCCAGCAAATTAAACAGAGTAACTTTTTCTGTGTGGTCGGGTTGAGAGGGATAACCCGGAGCAGGACGAATACCGGCATAAGGTTCTTTAATTAATTCTTGAGCACTATAATTTTCGTCTTTAGAATATCCCCAAATTTCTTTGCGAACTTTTAGATGCATAAGTTCTGCAAATGCTTCGGCAAGCCTATCAGCTAAAGCTTTAAGCATAATGGATGAATAATCGTCATGGTCTTTTTCAAACTCTTCAGTTTTTTTATCAATTCCAATTCCCGTTGTCAACGCAAATGCACCAACGTAGTCTAAATTATTTTGAGTTTTTGGCAAAATAAAATCACTTAATGCCGTATTTTTCATGCTACTTTCTTTGATGGTTTGCTGGCGCAAAGTATAGAATTTGCAGAGCAATTCTCTTTCACTAGGATGTATGGTACTGTACACTTCAATGTCATCTCCTACTGCATTTGCGGGATAAATGCCAACAACGGCTTTTGCAGTTAACCACTTTTCATTAATTATTTTTTTGAGCATAGCTTGTGCATCGTCAAACAATTTTGTTGCTTCGGCACCTCTCTCAGGATCGTTTAATATTTTTGGATAAGAACCTTTCATTTCCCAACTTATAAAGAAAGGTGTCCAATCAATATATTCTGCAATTTCTGCCAAAGAGTAATCATCAAAATAGGTGTTGCCAAGTTTTGCAGGAACTACAATTTCTGTATTTTCCTCAAACACTAATTCCTTGTTTTTTATGGCATCTTGGTAACTTAGCATTTGCTTATCCGAACGTGCTGCCTTGTTGTATTCTCTTACTCTTTCATATTCGGCATCTAATTCCTGAATAAAAGGTTTTCTTAAATCTTGGCTCAACAAATTACTCACCACAGGAACACTTCTTGAAGCGTCGTTTACATGAACTACAGGAAAGGAATAGTTGGGAGAAATTTTTACTGCAGTGTGAACTTTAGAAGTGGTAGCGCCTCCTATAAGTAATGGAATATTCATTTTTAAACGTTGCATTTCTTTGGCAACATGCACCATTTCATCAAGAGAAGGAGTTATAAGCCCACTTAAACCAATAACATCTACATTTTCTCTGAGAGCAGTTTCCAAAATTTTATCCGCAGGAATCATTACTCCCATGTCTATTATTTCGTAATTGTTGCAAGCCAATACCACGCCAACAATATTTTTTCCAATATCATGAACATCGCCCTTAACTGTTGCCATTAAAACTTTGCCTTTTGCCTTGGCAGTTTCACCACTTTTTCTTTTTTCCTCTTCCATAAATGGAGTAAGATAAGCCACTGCTTTTTTCATTACTCTGGCACTTTTTACTACTTGGGGCAAGAACATTTTTCCACTTCCAAATAAATCGCCTACTACATTCATGCCTCCCATCAAAGGACCTTCAATTACATCCAATGTTCTTGGGTATTTTGTTCTGGCTTCTTCTACATCTTCTTCAATAAATTCTACCAATCCTTTTACCAACGAATGAGTTAAACGATCTTCTAGTGAACCATTTCTCCATTCCAAATCTTTTTCTTGCTTTTTGTTACTTCCTTTTACGTTCTCGGCAAACGATACCAAACGTTCAGTAGAATCGTCTCTCCTGTCTAGCAACACATCTTCTACTAACTCTAATAAATCTTTTGGAACATCGTCGTAAATTTGCAACATGGTAGGGTTTACGATTCCCATGTCCATGCCTGCCTTTATTGCATGATATAAAAATGCAGAATGAATGGCCTCTCTCACAAAATCATTTCCTCTAAAAGAAAAAGATACATTACTTACACCTCCGCTTACCTTTGCATACGGAAGATTTTCTTTTATCCACTTGGTAGATTCAAAAAAGTCTAGTGCATTTCTGCGGTGTTCATCCATTCCTGTGGCAACCGGAAAAATATTAGGGTCGAAAATTATATCTTGAGGAGGAAAATTAACCTTATTTACTAATATATCGTAAGCACGCTTACAAATTTCAATTCGCCTTTCCAGAGTATCCGCTTGTCCTTTTTCATCAAAAGCCATTACAATAACTGCAGCCCCATAATGAAGTATTTTTTTTGCACATTCAATAAACTTATCTTCTCCTTCTTTTAATGAAATTGAATTTACAATTGCCTTTCCTTGAACACATTTTAATCCCGCTTCAATCACATGCCATTTGCTGGAATCTATCATGATAGGAAGTTTAGAAATATCTGGTTCGGAGCCAATTAAATTTAAGAATTTAACCATGGCAGCTTCCCCGTCTAACATCCCTTCGTCCATGTTTACATCTATTACCTGAGCACCTCCTTCTACTTGATCTCTGGCAATGGCAAGAGCCTCTTCGTATTTTTCATCTATGATGAGTTTTGCAAATTTTCTTGAACCTGTTACGTTGGTTCGTTCACCCACGTTCATAAAATTACTTTCGGGAGTAAGTGTAACCGGTTCTAATCCGCTGAGCCTTAAAAATGGTTCAATTTTTTTTGGTTTGCGGGGAGTGGCTTTTGCAGCTTCTTTTGCAATTTCTCTTATGTGGTCGGGTGTAGTTCCGCAGCAACCTCCAACAATATTTAAAAATCCACTCTCTAAAAAATCATGAATATGGTGTCCCATTTCGTGAGCGTCCTGATCGTATTCTCCAAACTGGTTGGGCAACCCTGCATTAGGATATGCACTTACAAAGAATGGAGATTTCTCTGCCATTTCTTCTAGGTAAGGTCTCATTTCCTTGGAGCCAAGGGCACAATTTAATCCTACGCTCAATAAATCAACATGTGAAATAGAATTTAAAAAAGCTTCGGTGGTTTGGCCAGATAGTGTTCTACCACTTGCGTCGGTTATAGTGCCAGAAATCATAACGGGAATGGATGTACGTTTCTCGAACAATAATTGAGCGGCATACAATGCTGCCTTGGCGTTGAGGGTATCAAACACGGTTTCTATCAAAAATAAATCTACACCACCATCTAAGAGTGCTTCCATTTGTTGGTAATAAGCTTCTACCAATTGGTCGTAGTTAATGGCTCTGTACCCGGGGTCGTTTACATCAGGGCTTAAAGATGCAGTTCTGTTGGTTGGGCCAATGGAACCTGCAACAAATCTTGGTTTTTCAGGGTTTTTTGCGGTGTATTCGTCTGCAGCTTTGCGGGCAATTTTAGCACCTTCTACATTTAGTTCTCTTACCAAAAACTCCATATTGTAGTCGGCCATGGCAATGGTAGTGCAGCTAAACGTATTAGTTTCTATTATATCAGCACCTGCCTCTAGGTATTCTTTGTGTATTGCTTCAATAATTGAAGGTTGAGTTATACTGAGCAAATCATTGTTTCCTTTTAAAGAACTTGGATATTCTTTGAATCGTTGACCACGGTAGTCTTCTTCGGAAAGCTTATACCGTTGTATCATGGTACCCATTGCACCATCTATAACCAATACTCTTTTTTCTAATTCTCTTTTTATGTCTGCTTTCATTCTATTGTGGCGTATAAGTTCAAAAAAAAAATCTCTTACGTTAGCCGTAAGAGATTTTAGGTTTATATTGTTTTTGTATGCTAAAATTTCTCCGACTTATCTTTCTCATATTATGAGACAGGAATTGGCACCTTTCTAAAAGTTATTACGCTTTAAGTGGTTGTCAAGGTTTCATAGGGCTCGGTCCCTCCACCTTTCTGGATAAGTAGTTTTATAAAGAACGAGTTGCAAAAGTAATAAATAAATATTTAAAAGGGTAATGTATAAATAAAATGTTTGTTTAAGCAAGTGTTTAGGTTCAAGAAAAGCACAAAAACGATATTAAATTTGTTGGCAACTCTTTTAGTGTGCTTTAGTTTTGAGAAAGGCTAAATAAATCAATTATATTAACAAAAGGCAGAGTTAATGGCGATATAATATTTGATTAAATATAAAAATTATGAAAAATACACAAATACAAAATTCATTTATTGTAGCAACAACTGGAATGTCGATTGTACAAACCACCTACCTCAAAGTATACAACCCAGCCAACAAAATGCTGCTAAAAGAGGCATAGTCGTTTACACTAATTCTATTGTGCCAAAACAGGTTTCAAACCCAAAGCGTTAGGTTTAAGTTAGAG
>CAIMMJ010000337.1 GCA_903842515.1 uncultured Bacteroidota bacterium
CGGAATTTTACTTCCAAATTTTTAACTTCAAGTAGGACTTGCCCTGTTGTTGAAAACATATTTGGCAAACATACATGCTTTTTTTATTTTTACCGATTAACAATGCAAAAACATGAAAAAAATAATATATGTTCTCACCATATTACTGCTTCATTTTTCGTTTACATATTCTCAAGTAGCTGAAAATTTTTCTGATGGTGAAATAAATGTAAATCCTTCTTGGACCGGAGATTTAAGTTCATTTACTGTAATTAATGAACAACTACGATCCAATAATCAAACTGCAAATTCTACTTTTTATATTTCTACACCAAGCACTCTTGCAACAGAAGCTCAATGGGAGTTATTCGTTAATCTTCAGTTTGCAACATCAGGTTCCAATTACGTTGATGTATTTTTAACATCAGATGTTCAAAATTTAAGTACACCCAACAATGGATATTTTGTTAGGGTTGGTGGCACGCTAGATGAGGTTTGTTTGTACAAAGTTTCCGCAGGAGTTTCTGCAAAAATTATTGACGGTGCAGATGGTGTTGTAGCTTCATCAAGCAATAACCTTGTAAGTCTAAAAGTTACTAGAGACGTAAGTAATAATTGGACACTAAAAAGAGATATCACAGGCACTGGAAATAGCTTTTTTACTGAAGGATCAGTAGTTGATAATTCATTTACAACTTCATCTTATTTTGGAATTTATGTTAAACAATCTACCGCTTCTTTTTTTCTAAAACATTTTTTTGATGACATCGTTGTGCAACCAATTGTTTTAGATACTGTGGGGCCATCTTTGGTGAGCTTTTCGCTGCTTTCGCCAAACACAGTAGATTTATTATTTTCTGAGGCATTAAACAGTGTATCAGCCAGCACGCTTTTGAATTATAGTCTATTGCCTTCTACTACCACAATTACTTCGGCAGAATTAGATGCTATTAATTCTTCTTTGGTTCATTTAACTTTATCCAATAATTTACAATCTTCTACTGTATATACTTTCACCATTTCCAATATTAACGACGAAGTTGGCAACAATTTACAAAATTCACCCGTGACTCAAAACTATTACATAGCAGGATTATTTGATATTTTAATAAATGAGATTATGGCCGATCCTACACCACAAATAGGTTTGCCCGATGCAGAATATATTGAAATTTACAACAAAACAAGCCAAAACATTAATCTAAAAAACTATACTTTTCAGCATGGAACAACAATAAGAACCTTGCCTGATATAGCAATAAATGCAGGAACTTATGCCACAATTACAGCTCCCATAAATTCTAGTTTATTCAGCGGAAATGTTGTTGCGTTAGAAAATCTTTCCACCTCTGCACTTACAAATACCGGAACAACGTTAACAATTTCTAACTCACTGAACGAAATTATTCATCAAGTAAGTTATTCTGACCAATGGTATGCCGATGCAAATAAGATTGATGGTGGCTGGAGTTTAGAAATGATAGATGCCAACAATCCTTGTGCAGGATCCAGCAATTGGGTGGCTTCTAACTCAATAAATGGTGGAACTCCGGGACAAATAAATTCAGTAAACGCAATAAATCCCGATGTAATTGCTCCCAAAATAATTGCAGTTTCGCCGCTAAATGCTAATACATTAAAAGTATATTTTTCTGAACCAATAATTACAAATAGTTTAAACTCTAATATAATTTATTCAGTAAATAATTCAATCGGAAGTCCAAATAACGTTATAATTCCAAACTTAATTTCAGATAATATCACATTAAATTTTCCTAACTTTATCAACAGCCAAACCATTTATAATTTGAGTATAAATATTTCAATTTCAGATTGTGCAGGAAACGTTAATTCAACAATTGTGTCACCTGATTTTTCGCTTTATGCTCCCATATTTTTAGATGTAGTTATAAATGAAATTATGGCCGACCCTGATCCTTCGCAAGGACTACCAAATGGAGAATACCTAGAATTATACAACAGAAGCCCCTTTCCTATAAATGCCAGAAATTGGAAATTTAAATACGGTTCTACAGAAAAAATTATCGATTATGGAACCATTCCAGCCAATGGATATGCCCTAATTACCGCACCTACTGTAGCAGCCAATTATCAACCTTTTTACTCAATTTTATCGTGTGGAAGTTTAAGTAATAGTGGTTTTTTAACTAACTCAGGAAATTCATTAAGCATCTCTGATTCGTCTGGTAATTTGCTAAGTACGGTTACTTACAGTGATGCATGGTACAAAGATAATTCTAAGACTGGTGGTGGGTTTAGTTTAGAACAAATAGATCCCAATAATTCATGTGCAGGAATTAAAAACTGGGCAGCAAGCAATGCACAAAATGGCGGAACACCCGGGAATATAAATTCTTTATTCAGTAATAATCCCGACAATGTTCTGCCCAAAATTTCCTCAGTTTGTATTAGCGGTAACTCACTAAACATTACATTTTCCGAATTGGTAAAAACATCATCACTAGATAATTTATTTGCTTATTCTGTGAATAATGCCATTGGAAATCCCAGCTCAATAACTTTTTCATCACAAGTGGTTTGCAATTCTATTGATTTAATATTTGATTCTATTTTTAGTAACGAGTTAGTATACACACTTACTATTTCTGCATTAATATCAGATTGTGTTGGAAACCAAACTAGCACAAATTCAAATTTTGTTTTTACAAATAGAAGCCCAAAGGAATACGAAGTAGTAATAAATGAAATCATGGCCGATCCCGATCCTGTGGTAGGCTTACCAAGTGCAGAATATATTGAATTATTTAATAAAACATCAATTCCTTTTAGTTTAAAAGATTATCAATTACAAACAGGAAGTTCAAGCGGAACCATTGGTTGTGTTTCTATTGCAGCTAACGAATATTTACTATTAAGTGCCGCAAATGATGTAGAATCTTTTTTGAGTTATGGAACAGCTAGTGATGTTGGTTCGTTTTCGTTAACTAACGATGGTAGCATTGTGGTTTTAAGGACTCCATCGGGAAAAGTAATTTCAAGTGTTGAGTATTCTTCTGCGTGGTATCAAAGTACGATAAAAGCAAACGGAGGCTGGAGTTTGGAACAAATAGACCCTAACAATCCCTGTGGTGGAGAAGAAAATTGGAAGGCAAGTTTAGATTTAAATGGAGGCACACCCGGCAAAATAAATTCAATACATGCAAATAATCCAGATGTTGCAAATCCAATTTTATTGAGAGCTTACCCAGTAAATTCTAATACATTAAGAATTTCATTTAACGAATCATTAAATCCAAATTTTACAACGGGTAATTTTTTAGGTGACAATGGCTTAGGAAATCCAGTTTCAATAAATCCAATAGGGCCAATTTTTAATAGCATTTTACTTCAATTTTCAACAAATTTTCAAGCCGGAATTGTTTATACAATTACAGTTTCAAATCCAATTAAAGATTGTGTTGGAAACGAATTAACAGAAACAAAAACAGTGAAATTCGGACTTCCCTCCTTGCCTGAAATCGGCGACATTATTATAACAGAAATGCTAAGTGACACAAAAAAAGATGGAAATGATTTTGTAGAATTCCTCAATAAATCGTCTAAAATCATAGATTTAAAAGATTGTAGAATTTCTAATTACGACACAACAACTTTGGCTTTAAGTTCTGTTTACCCCATTGACTCTAGCGGATTTTTAATATTTCCAAATCAATACTATGTGTTAACAAAAGAAGCATCAAAACTAAAAAACTTTTATACTGTTCCTTTCGAGGAAAATTTGATTAATACGCTTAGCTTTCCCGGAATGAGTATTGCCGAAGGAACTTTAGCCATTAGTTTATACAACGATGTTATAATTGATAAAGCCTATTATAACGAGAATATGCATTTCCCGCTGCTCAACAGTAAAAAAGGTGTGAGCTACGAAAAAATAAACCTAGAAAAACCATCTACTCAATACTCTAACTGGACTTCGGCATCTGAAAATACAGGGTTTGGAACTCCTACAGCTAAAAACTCTCAAGATCTAACTCAAAAAGAGAGCGATGACGTAATTTCATTGACTGCCGAATTTATTTCTCCAGACAACGACGGTTACCAAGATGTGGTTGAAATTTCTTATAATTTACCTGAAACAAATTTAGTGGGATCATTAGAAATTTATGATTCTAGGGGAAGAGTTGTAAAAACTATTTTTCAAAACCAGTTAATGGGTATAAAAGGCAGCACAATATGGGATGGAGTAACAAATTCTAATGAAAAAGCCAACATAGGAATATGTAAAGTTTTATTAACTATTTTTGATTTAAATGGAAAAACAAAAAGCTATAAAAAAGTACTTGTTGTTGCAGGCAAAATATAGATTTAATTATGCAGTACAATTTATTTCTTTTTTAATACCAATTAAACAGCGTTAAATATCTGCATATCATATAATTTTTTGTAGGCCGAATTCAACTCTAGCAATTCTTTGTGAGTTCCCCTCTCTATTATTTCTCCTTTGTTTAATACAATTATTTCGTCGGCATTAACAATGGTTGACAGTCTATGTGCAATTACGATGGACGTTCTATTTTTTAGTAGTTTTTCTAAAGCGTCTTGCACAAGTCTTTCAGATTCTGTGTCTAAGGCACTTGTGGCCTCATCCAAAATTAAAATATCTGGGTTTTTTAGTACGGCTCTGGCAATACTTATTCTTTGTTTTTGTCCTCCACTTAACTTGCCACCTTTGTCGCCAATGTTTGTTTGGTAACCATTTGGAGTTTCTAAGATAAATTCGTGTGCATTGGCAATTTTAGCCGCTTCAATTATTTGGCTTTCGGTGGCATTTTCTTTTCCAAAAGCTATATTATTGTAAATTGAATCGTTAAATAAAATTGACTCTTGCGAAACAATTCCTAAAATTCCCCTCAAAGAATTTAGCTTAATGTCTTTAATATTTTGACCGTCTATAAATATTCCTCCCTCTGAGCAATCATAAAATCGTGCTAATAAATCAGCAAAAGTAGATTTACCACTCCCCGATTGACCAACCAATGCAATGGTTTTACCCTTTTTAATAGTTATGGATACATTTTTTAGTGCATAGCCTTCATCTCCTTTGGAATATGCAAATGAAACATTTTTATAGGATATGCTTTCTTTTAATTCTGTTATCACTAAAGGACTTGCACTATCAGTAATTAATTCGGGAGCTTCTAAAATCATAGAAACACGTTCTGTAGCAGAAATTCCTCTTTGGATATTGTAATAAGCATTTGTTAGTGCTCTTGCAGGCGGAATTATTTGAGAGAAAACTGCAATGTATGTAATAAATAGTGAAGCGGGCAGTTGAGCAGATTGCACCAAAACTAATTTACCACCAAAATACATTACAATAACCAAAACTACAGTTCCCAAAAACTCGCTCATTGGCGAGGAAAGGTCAATTTTTCGGTACATTCTAATCATTGTATTTGTGTAAACCAAGTTTTGATTTCGGAATTTATCGCCAATAATTTTTTCTGATGTGAAGGCTTTAATTATTCTTAGTCCTCCTAAACTTTCTTCAATTATTGCCATTATTCCGCCAAACTGCTCTCTACTTCTATTTGTGGTACGTTTTAAACTTTTACCTATCCTTGCAATTAAAAATCCGGCAATTGGGAACAGCACAAACACAAAAAGAGTAAGCTGCGGACTCATAAATACTAAAGCAAACAGATACAAAATAATAGAAAACGGATCTCTAAAAATCACCTCTAATGTTGCCATAATAGACCATTCAATCTCATGCACATCAGAAGTCATCCGTGCCATGATATCTCCTTTTTTTTCTTCCGAAAAAAAAGACAGAGGTAGAACCAAGGTTTTGTCAAACAAATTTTGTCTCAAATCCTTTACAACATGATTTCTAAGTGGAGCAAGAAAAAACATCGCAAAATATTTGAAGATATTTTTTAGAAAAAAAAGAATGACCACAAGAACACAAATTAAAACCAAGGTGTGTTCTTTGCCTTCTTGAACAATTGTATTTGTAAGGTAGTAATAAAAGTTTTCTATTAGTGAACCCATAGAGAGCTTAAGTTCCGGCTGACCTTTTGCCATTTTTTCTAAATAATCGTTCTCCCCTTTCAAAAATAACAAATCTAAAAATGGAGCTATCATTGTTAGAGAGAACAGTGAAAAAATTACAAAGAGCAAATTAAACAAAGCATTTAATAATGCATACCTTTTGTAAGGTTTTATTAGAGCTAAAATTTTTAAATAGTTTTTCAAGAATTATTTTTTTTTCAAATGTAAGCAACACTGCACTGATTTTAGTACTTTTGCAAATCAAATAAAAAAATAAATGAAAAACTTTAGACTAAATATTTTTTTCTGTTTTCTATCATTGTGGCTTCTATCCAATTTTAATACAAAAGCTCAAGTAAATTATTTGTTAGCTCTAAATTTACGCACAAATATCAATACTACAACACAACCAGATACCTTACCCGCAGTGCAAACAATTATTTATTTTAACCCCAACGCATCCGATGGATATAATTCAAGCTTTGATGTACCCTATTTCCCTGGAACAGGAGCGGGAATTTGGTCAGCAATTGGTACAAGCCAGGTGGCTATAAATGTTCAGGGTGCTTTTACATACGATAGAACCATAAGACTGGGGGTAACTTTCCCAACTAATCCCGGAACTTGTAGATTTACTGTCAGCGATAATCCGGAATTTATTGGCACTTCAAATTTAATTTTGGAAGATACATTGCTAAACATTTTTCATGATTTAAGGGCAAACCCTAACTACAACGTTAGTTTATCGCAAGGTACATATCTAAACCGATTTAAACTTCATTTGGGGCCTTCTGCAACCGCAAGTTATACATCAAGCTGTGCTGAAAGTAACCTAGTTTTAACCAATTACTCTTCCTTACCGGTAAATTATTTTGTGTTAAATACTGCCATGGATACTGTTTTAAGTGGTGTGGGTTTGGCTTCAAATTCGATTACTAACCCAGTTCAAGTCGGAACATATTATGTAACTTTTACAAGAGGAATCTATTCAAGTATTGATACACTTAATATAGTTTCTCAATTTCCTATTGTTGATATAGGACCTGCTGCTCAATCGAGCTGTCAAAATTTAACTCTTGATGCTGGATACCCGGGAGCAACTTATCTTTGGATGCCGAGTGGTGCAACTACTCAGACAATAGACGTTGTTAATACAACAAATAATATTTCAGTAATGGTAACAAACTTATGTGGCACAAGCACTAGCAATTCTGTTTCAGTCACAATTAATCCTGATATACCAGTTGATTTGGGTAGCGATGTTATTTCATGTAATTATGCATTTCTTGATGTTTTAGATCAACCTGTAAATTCATCTTATGTTTGGTCAAATGAAAATGGAATTATTTTAGGTACATCGCAATCAATTAATGTTTTATTCAGTGGTGTTTATTCAGTATTGGTATCAACTACAGACGGCTGCTCAGGAACAGATTATGTTAATGTAACTATAGATAATTCAATTCCAGTTGTATACCTAGATGATTCAAATCAATCGAGTTGTCAAGCCGTAGTTCTTGATGCAGGAAATACCGGGAGTAGTTATATTTGGAGTACAGGACAAACAACACAAACAATAGAAATAACTTCTACAACCAATAATATTAGCGTTGTTGTTACTAACAGTTGCGGAACAACTTCTAGCAATAGTGTTAATCTTGAAGTATTTACTCCCCCTGTGGTAAATTTAGGACCAAACATTTCTCAGTGTGAGGGTATAGTTACACTTGATGCCCAAAATGCAGGACAAAGTTTTTTATGGAACAATGCAAGCACAAGCCAAACAATAGAAACGGACACAAGTGGCGTGTTTGCAGTTACTGTTAGTGATGGAAACGGTTGCAGCAATTCTGATTCAATAAATGTTATCATTTCAAGTTTAAGCGGAGAACTGATTGCTTCAACTAACATTGTTGACGTATCAGATCAAATTGATGTAACGTTTAATTTAAATATTACCAGTGCTGCAGATTCTATTGTGTGGGATTTTGGAGACGGAGATACACTGCACAACTCTCTATCTGTAAATCATTTCTTTGCCACAGAAGGTGTTTATGATGTTACTGCCACAATTTATAACAACGCTTGTACCTTAATTCTGCAAACTCAAATAATTGTTTCAAATACAACATCAAGTTCATTAACCTCGCCTTCTTCATTTCAATTTAAACTATTGGAAAATAAGTTTATAGAAATTACAAACGTAAAAAAACAACAGAATATTGCAATTCATATTTATTCCATCGATGGAAAACTAATATCATCTGAAATAGTAACAGCAAACCAAAACTCAATTAATTTGATGCCAATAAATGAAAATTTAAATTCAGGTTTATATGTACTGAAAGTAAAATCAAATAATTTTGAACTAAATAAAAAATTTATTGTCTCTAATAACTAATACAAAACAGAAATTTTTTTCTAATTCTATTTATGCAATTTAAACATTCAGAAAATACAGAAACCTTAAAAGCTGTAGAAAAAGAAGTTGTTTCTAAAAAACAAAATTCAATAGTGATTTACAACGACGATGTAAACACATTTGACTTTGTAATAAACTCATTAATTGAAGTTTGCGAACACAATTTAATTCAGGCTGAACAATGTACATTTATTATACACTACAAAGGTAAATGTGAAGTAAAAAAGGGAGATTTTGCAGAATTAAGACCCATTAGAAACGAATTAACAAAAAGAGGTTTAACCGCAGTAATTGAATAGAAAAAATTTATAAAAGATGAAAGATTTATTCGAAAAAATAAGAGAAAATCGTGGACCCATTGGTCAACATGCAAAAGAATCTCATGGCTATTTTACATTCCCAAAATTAGAAGGAGAAATTGGGCCTCACATGATTTTTAGGGGAAGAAAAAGATTAAATTGGAGCTTAAATAATTATTTAGGCTTGGCAAATCATCCCGATATTAGAAAAGCTGATGCAGACGCAGCCGCTCAATTTGGTTTTGCATCTCCAATGGGAGCTAGAATGATGAGCGGAAACTCTAATTATCATGAGCAACTTGAAGCAGGTTTATCTGCCCTAGTAAAAAAAGAGGATACCATTTTATGTAATTTTGGTTATCAAGCAATACTATCGGCAATTGATTGTTTGGTTGACAGGCGAGATGTTATTGTTTACGATGCTGAATCTCATGCTTGTATTTTAGATGGTGTGAGACTTCACATGGGCAAGAGATTTGTTTTTAAACATAATGACGTTGAGGATTGCGAAAAACAACTGCAAAGAGCAACAAAGCTGGCAGAGGAAACTGGTGGTGCAATTTTGGTGATAACCGAAGGTGTTTTTGGAATGAGAGGCGATCAAGGTAGACTAAAAGAAATTTGTGCACTTAAAAGTAAATATACTTTTAGATTGCTAGTAGATGACGCACACGGAATAGGAACTTTGGGCAAAACTGGCGGTGGAACAGGCGAGGAACAAGGTTGCCAAGATCAAATAGACATTTACTTTGGTACCTTTGCTAAATCCTTTGCATTAATTGGTGGCTTTATATCTAGCGACGAAAATATTGTTGAGTACTTAAGATACAACATGAGGTCGCAAATATTTGCAAAATCTCTTCCGCTAGCGCTGGTTTTAGGTGCATTAAAAAGGTTGGAACTAATAAATACTCAACCACAACTAAAAGATAAATTGTGGGATATTACCAATGCTTTGCAATCTGGTTTAAAAAATGCTGGATTTGAAATTGGCGTAACCAACTCCCCTGTTACACCTGTTTATATGAACGGCAGCATTCCGGAAGCAACAAATTTAATTATGGACTTGAGAGAAAATTTTGACATCTTTTGCTCAATGGTTGTTTATCCAGTTGTGCCCAAAGGAATGATCATTTTAAGATTAATTCCAACAGCGGTGCACACCATGGACGACGTAAATTATACCATTGAATCATTTTCTAAAATTGTTCACAAGTTAAAATCTGGTCAATACATGAGCGATAAAATCGCTGCAGTTTAAAAATATCTAACACTTTTTTCTTTTATAAATGAAGCGACTAATAGCAATTTCAATACTAAGCATATCAACACTAGCCACTTATGCACAAAAGGATACGTTGTGGAAAAAAAGTGGTTTTATTAGTTTGAACTTTAACCAAAGTTCTTTTGTAAATTGGGCACAAGGAGGCCAGAGCAATATTTCGGGTATTGCAATTTTCAATTATAAATTTGATTACAAAAAAGAAAAAATAGAATGGAAGAATGAATTGAATATGGCATACGGCACCATTAAAAATTTTGATATTGGCTCTACAAATCAAATAGATAATTTTTGGAGAAAGAATGAAGACAGGTTGCTTTTTGAAAGCAGATATACTAAGGAGGCTGGTGGCAAATGGAAGTATGCAAGTATTTTTACGTTTTATACGCAGTTCGATAAAGGATATTTAGCTCCAGACTTTGAATCTAAAAATTTTAAATCGGATTTTTTAGCCCCTGCATTCGCTACTATTTCTTTAGGTATGAAATACAAACCAACATCTTATTTTGATATTTATTTTTCGCCGGCATCAGGCAAATTTACTTACGTAAGAGTGCAATCTTTAGCCGATCAGGGATTATTTGGAGTAAAGAAAGCAGATTTAGATCCTGTTACTAACCTACCCATTGCAGGAACAGGGAGTAACTTTCGACCAGAATTTGGTGCATCTATGATACTTAATTTTAGTAAAAAAGAACTCGTAAAAAATGTTGATGTTACGTCAAACTTAACTTTGTTTAATAATTACACAGATTCTAGAAAAGAAAACAGAAAAAATATTGATGTAATGTGGAATTGGAACATCCTAATGAAAGTAAGTAAATACATTACCACAAGTATAATTGGGCAAATGGTATACGACGATGATATTTTAGTGCCGAGAAAAACAGAGGCTTTTAAAGATGCAAATGGAATTGTAAGCTACAAAACCACGAGTGGAAAAGGAATACAAATAAAAAATATTTTAGGCGTAGGGTTTAGTTATAAATTCTAAATTATTACACATTTAATTTGGTATTTTTTAATTTGTTAGAGCTGCTTTTTGCTAGCTCCAACTCTTTTTTAAGGTAAATTCCTGTGTGGCTAATTTTGGATTTTGCAAGTTCTTCGGGAGTGCCTTCAAAAATAATTTCACCACCTTTATCGCCTCCTTCTAAACCCATATCTATAACGTAGTCGGCAACTTTAATGATATCCATATTGTGTTCTATAACTAATACTGTGTTGCCATTTTCAACTAATTTATTTAAAACCTCTAAAAGAATTTTTATGTCTTCAAAATGGAGACCTGTAGATGGTTCATCTAAAATATAAAATGTATTTCAAGTAACTTTTTTTGACAATTCGGAAGCTAATTTTAATCTTTGTGCTACTCACCCACAGAG
>CAIMMJ010000338.1 GCA_903842515.1 uncultured Bacteroidota bacterium
AGAAAATATTAAAACAACAAAAAAAATAGAACAAATTATTCTCATAAATTTTTTATACTCCATATTCTTTAAAAACTGAATTCAATCTCTTAAGCATTAAAAACAAAGCCAATGATGCTAACATTAAAAGTATAAAATTTACACCAAAAAAGTTTGCTTTGTTTTCGTATCCATCCCACAATTTAGCTAAAACTCCGCTTAACTTATTTCCAATTGATGTAGCCAAACTCCAACCTCCCATCATCAATGCCGTTAATCTTGGTGGACTTAATTTAGAGACCAAACTTAATCCCATTGGGCTTAAAAAAAGTTCGCCAATTGTAATTATACCATAAGAAGATATGAGCCACCAAGAACTGGCTTTTACATCTCCATTACTACAAATATAAACTGCCGCAACCATAATTAAAGTAGAAAGACCACTTATAAACAAACCCCAGAAAATTTTTGCCGGCGTAGATGGCTCTTTTTTCTTTCGTCGCAAAAATGCAAAAAAAGCAATTACTAACGGAGTAAGGGTAACGACAAAAAATGGATTTATACTTTGAAACAATTCCGTAGAAATTAATTTTACTTCTTCGCCTCTTGGTGGAAGCTCATTAGAGCTGACATTACTAAAATATGCAGGATATGCAGGAGCTTTGATGGCCTCTCCGTTTTCATCTTTTATTTTTCTAAATTGTTTATCCATTAAATATGTACTGTCTTTTTCATATTTAATAGTTTCGTTTAGTTGTAATGTGTTTGTAACTCCCTCGAGAGATGCAGGAACTTCGCGTGAGGTGTAGTATTGTGCCCAAGTGGTTAGAGCAGTTCCATTTTGTTTGAATACTGCCCAAAACACAACCACAACAGCAAAAATAGATAGCAAGGCACCCAACGCTTTTTTATCTGTTTGATTGGCTCTAAAATAAAGTGAAGCATAAAACGCTACTACCGGAATTGCTCCCAATAAAAATGCATCAGAAGAATCGGAACCAAAAATATTTCCCGGAATAAACCATCCCAAAATACCGGTAATAACAGCTGGCAATAACACAGAATAAAGCACTTTAGCTACAGAAGCATCTTCTTTTTCTGCGGGTTTAATAACATCAACGTGTTTGTAGTGTTTGGTGCCAACAATAAAAACAACAACCCCAATAAACATTCCTATTCCTGCTGCAAAAAATGCTTCGGACCATCCGTAAGTATTTCTTAAAAATGCTGCAAAAAAATTACAGATAAATGCACCAATATTTATTCCCATGTAAAAAATACTGTAGCCGCTGTCTTTTTTTTCTTTGTATTCTGGCTGAGAGTATAGATTACCTAAAAGTGTTGAAATATTTGGTTTAAAAAAACCATTTCCAATAATGATTAAGGCAATGGCAGAATAGAAAGCTGTAAAGCCTTTCACGGCCAATAAGCAATATCCAAGCCCCATTAGTAATCCGCCAATAATGATTGATTTTCTATAGCCTAATAATCTATCAGCTATTAATCCGCCAAGAAATGGAGTTAGATAATTTAATGCAATAAAAGTCCCAAAAATATCTGCAGCATCTTCCCTGTCCATGTTTAAGCCGCCTCTGTCAAAATCGGTCATGTACAAAACAAAAATTCCTATCATTAAATAGTAACCAAAACGTTCCCACATTTCGGTAAAAAATAAATACGGTAATCCTTTGGGATGATTTTTTTGCATCTGAAAATTTTTTGTGAATATATTGTTTTTTGTAACAAATGTAACCTTCTCCAAAATTTTTGCAGGTACATTTGCATTCTGTTATTTTGAAGTAAATAATGAAATTAGATAAAACTATGCTTTGGGCAACTTTTGCGCTAAAGTGTCCTAGATGCAGACAAGGTTATTTGTTTAAAAACAGGAATCCTTATGCTTTAAAAGAATTGAGTTCCATGAATAAAACATGCAGCAACTGTAAAATGCTTTTAGATCCAGAACCTAGTTTTTACTATGGCTCAATGTATGTAAGTTATGGACTTACAGTAGGTTTTAGTATCTTAACTTTTTTGATTTGGTATTTCTTTTTTGATGTTGATGTAATGTATTACTTAATATTTAATGCCATTTTTCTTTTGGCATTAGTTCCATATACTTTTCAATTGGCAAGAGCAGTGTGGATTACAATTTTAGTAAAATACAATCCAGCATCCATTGAACCCAACCCATTAAAGAAAAAAGACTAAGACTTCTTTTCTTTTAATAAAAAGAACAAACCAATTAATGCAGGTAGTGCAATATTAACTATCCATAAAAGACTGCTGGCACTTAATATTTGTAAGGGATTATTTGTTACTGTATCAAATATTTTAACAGCTAAAGCACCTCTAACGCCCAATTCGCTCCATGCATAGGTTGGTATAGCCGCTAAATACAAATAATAAGCTGCAATACTCTTTATGGATACAAACAAATTTATATTTATTCCAACTAGTTTTAATGAAACGATAAACTGAACCAAAAAAACAAGGTATCTAAACAAGGAAAACAAAAATAAAATTCCCAAATCAGTTTTATTTGTAAATTCTACTTTACCTAAAAAACTAATGTTTAATTTGTTTATGCTCCAATTTATTATTTTAGTGATATTGATATACATAACTACTAAAAATACAACCACCAAAATAAGAACAGAAGAACTGGCAACAAGCAAGGCAAAAGTGCCCAAAAGAATTGTGACTAACAATTGAGAGTAACTTGCTATTATGTTCACCGAAATAGCTTTTTCTCTACTATCTTCTTCAAGAAAAAAGATTTTACCTACAAATTCACCCACTCTGTTTGGGGTAAAAATTCCTGTACTAATTCCTGCTAAAACAGATGAAATAGCCGTTTTTAATGATATCTTTTGAATGTTTTTTAATGCAAACTTCCATTTTATACTTTCTATAAACCAATTAAGGCCCATAAGAAATAGTAGCAATACAAAGCGAATTAGTTGTTCAGATATTGCCTTTAATTTAAAAAACGAAATATCTATTTGATCTATTTTCTTATTTATTGAATACACTAAATAAAAAAAAGACAAAATGGCTACAGTCCATTTTATAGTATTTATTAGTCTTTTATCTTTTAGAATTTTCATATAAAAAAAAAGCTGCCGTTTTTGGCGGCAGCTTTTTTAGGACTAAATAATAAAATTAGTTTTTGATTAATTTTTTAGAGATGTTAGCATTTTCACTTCTTAATTGCAAGAAGTAAACACCTTTTGCTAAACCACTAATATCAATGTTTTGAATATTTTTACCTTTTGCTTGTGCAAAATTTTCAGTATAAACTTCTTGTCCATTAATAGAAACTAATCTAACAGTAGCTTGAACTGCTTTGTCTGCAGTATACTCAATTGTTACTTTGTTTGTTGCAGGATTTGGAAGCATATTAAATGTTGATTCTTCTGCAGAACGTTCGTTTATACCAGTTATTACAATTGTTTTAGAAACTTGACAACCGTTTGCATCTGTTACTGTACAAGTGTATCCGCCAGCAGTTAATCCTGCTACTGTTGCACCCGTTAAATTACCCGGAGTCCACACGTAAGAAAAAGGAGCTGTTCCGCCAGTAACAACAGCAGTTGCTGTTCCATTTCCTGTACTTACTTCAGGTGTTCCACTTACAGCAAGATCATAGTCAGCAGTGCACAAAGAACTAATTTTGTAAGAAATATAGTGGTGTTCAAATCCAAAAGGAGCAGTATAAGCAACACTTGGAATAAATAAACCATTCCATCCTGGTGCTGGGTCTAGATTATACCTTACATCAGTTGTAACAACCTGAGAAATGTTATAGTCTCCGGGAGTATAAATTGGGAAACCACCATCTTGTTCTTCCAAAGAGACAAAAGTTACGTGATTTAAATTATTAAGAGTATCTACAAGTGAATAAGAGTAACTAGGTTTGAAAGATACAGTGCTAATTACAAATTTTCCTGCGTTAACAATTGGTAAATCTGAGGTAGAAAATTGTGCTACAGAAAAACCATTTTCTAACGTGTCTGTTATTGTTTGGTTGTTCAAAGCTATAGCATATCGCTTTTTTGTAGTTCCGCCACCAGTGAAATTAATTCTATTGGTTTGATATGTATATTTCATGGCTTTAAATCTAACTGTATCAACGCCATAATCAGCAGCCATTCCTGTAAAATAATATTCTGGGGTACTAGTGTTTGTATTGTTTACGCAAACTTCAAAGATAAGTGAATCGGTAACTGAGGTGTCTACTCTTGTGTAAACGAAAAAACATTTTAAAGAGTCCACTTTGTACTTACTAGTTGCTGATAATTGCATAAACTGTGAAGCTGGATAAGTAATAGGGTCATTAAATTTTGAACTTCTTACATCTAAAATGTCACCTAACAAATGAACAAATGGACTTGAATATTCTCCAGCTCCAAATTCTGCTAGAATGTTTGAATCTGGGAATAAATAATTAAAACTTAAAACAGATGTTCCTTGAAAATATTCATCAATTGTTTCTGCATAACTATACCAACGTGTAGTTGGCCCAACCGATGTTGTTGATTGTGACATTGGCTTGTGAAATCTTGGTAAAGAGATGGTTTTGTTCGGTACAGTTTTTCCTGAATTTGCAAGAGGAGTGGCTGCTTCAATAGAAGAATTGAGGAACAAAAGACTCAATAATCCCAAAAAAGATGTAGTAATTTTTTTCATTTTTATAGTTTAGTTTATAGTAAGGCAATATTACAAAATTGTTTTCTTTTATTCTAAAAAAAATTGTTAATGTGTAACTTCAGCTTCCGTGTATGCTTCAATTGGTAAACAACTGCACACCAAATTTCTATCACCAAAGGCATTATCCACCCTGCCAACACTTGGCCAAAACTTATTGGTTTTTAACCAATTTAAAGGATAAACCGCTTTTTTTCTGTTGTATGGATACTCCCAATCATCAGCCATTGCGACCATTGCTGTATGCGGAGCATTTTTTAATACATTATTTGAAACATCGTACAAACCATTTTCAATTTCAGTAATTTCTTTTCTAATGCTAATCATTGCATCAATAAATTTATCTAATTCTGCTTTTGATTCACTTTCTGTTGGCTCTACCATTAGCGTGTCTGCAACAGGAAAAGAAACAGTAGGTGCATGAAATCCATAATCCATTAACCTCTTTGCAATGTCTGCCACCTCTACCTGAGCAGTTTTTTTAAAATTTCTACAGTCTAAGATCATTTCGTGAGCACATCTTCCATTTTTTCCAGAATACAAAGTAGAGTAATGGCCTTTTAATTTTTCTTGTATGTAATTTGCATTGAGGATGGCAATTTTTGTAGAGTTTGTAACACCCTGTGCACCCAACATTTTAATGTATCCATAAGAAATCAACAAAATCAATGAGCTCCCCCAAGGTGCTGCAGAAACCGGCGTAATGCCTTTGTTTCCGCCTGTTTTTACAACCGGATGCGAGGGTAAAAAGTCTACAAGGTGTGCTGCAACTCCAATTGGCCCCATTCCGGGACCACCACCACCATGAGGTATGGCAAATGTTTTGTGTAAATTTAAATGGCATACATCGGCTCCAATATTACCAGGACTTGTTAAACCAACCTGGGCATTCATGTTTGCTCCGTCCATGTAAACCTGACCACCATTTGCATGAATTAAATTTGTTATTTCAATTATCTCTTCCTCAAATACGCCGTGTGTAGAAGGATAGGTAACCATCAAGCAAGAAAGATTTTCTTTGTGCTCCTCTACTTTAAGATTTAAATCTTGCAAATCTACATTTCCTTTTTCATCGCATTTTACCACTACTATTTTCATACCCGCCATTGCAGCACTTGCAGGATTTGTGCCATGTGCAGAAGAAGGTATTAAAGCAATATTTCTGTGTGGTTGTCCTCTTTGAATGTGGTATTCTCTTATAACCAATAATCCGGCATACTCGCCTTGAGCTCCAGAATTTGGCTGGAAACTCATTTTTGCAAAACCTGTTATTTCACTTAAGTCTTTGTCTAATTGAGCAAAAATTTCTTGATAACCCTCTGCCTGATTAACAGGAACAAAAGGATGAATATCTGCAAATTCTCGCCATGTAATTGGGTACAACTCTGCAGCAGCATTAAGTTTCATGGTACATGAACCTAAAGAAATCATGCTGTGGGTTAATGATAAATCTTTGTTCTCTAAAGATTTAATGTATCTCATCATCTCAGTTTCTGAATGATGAGAATTAAATACAGGATGGGCTAAAAATTTACTTTCTCTTGAAATGTCATTGCTAAAATTTACATGTGTTGTAGAGATTGATTCTACATTTAAAGAATTTTGCAGACCGGCTGCAGTTGCAAAAACATTTACGATATTAACTAAATCTTTTTGCATGGTAGTTTCATCAATGGAGATAAACACCTTGTCTTTTTCGTACCTAAAATTTATTTCATTTTTAAGTGCAATTTCCTCAATAGATTGAACCTGTGCGGGAGAGAGATCTTGCACAAAGAATGTATCAAAAAATGATTCCTTGCTTGTAGAATAACCTAAATTTTGTAAAGCTGTTTTAACGGTTACAGCATTACGATGAATAGTTGTTGATATTTGTTTTAGTCCTTCTGGCCCATGATATACAGCATACATACTTGCCATAATTGCCAACAACGCCTGAGCTGTGCAAATGTTTGAAGTGGCTTTGTCTCTTCTTATGTGTTGCTCTCTAGTTTGCAATGCCATTCTTAATGCATGATTGCCTTGTGCATCAACAGATACGCCAATTATCCTTCCGGGAATTAATCTTTTGTAATCGTCTTTGCATGCAAAAAATGCAGCGTGCGGACCGCCATAGCCCATTGGCACGCCAAATCTCTGAGAATTTCCTACCACTACATCAGCACCCCATTCTCCGGGAGGAACTAATAATGTTAGGGCCATTAAATCTGATGCAACAACAACTTGCATATTTTTTTCGTGAGCTTTTTGCACTAAATCTTTTTTGCTGCTTACTTCGCCATTTACATTGGGGTATTGAAGCAACATTCCAAAATAGGCATCAGATAATTCATGCTGTGTAATTTTTTTTACTTCAAGTTCAATCCCCAAAGGTTGAGACCTTGTATAAAGTAGCTGAATAGTTTGAGGGAAACAATCCTCTGAAACTAAAAATTTATTTACGTTATTTTTTATTTGTTCTCTTGTTCTATTTGCATAAAACATTATCATGGCTTCGGCAGCAGCAGTAGCTTCGTCTAACAACGATGCATTGGCAATTGGCATAGCAGTTAAATCCATAACCATGGTTTGAAAATTTAGGATGGCCTCCAATCTTCCTTGTGCTATTTCTGCTTGATAAGGAGTATATGCTGTATACCAACCTGGATTTTCTAGAACGTTACGCTTAATAACGTTAGGCACAAAAGTATTATAATAGCCTAAGCCTATATAAGATTTAAATACCTTATTTTTTTTTGCTATGCTTACTAAATTATCTAAATATTCATTTTCGGTTTGAGGTGCAGAAATAGTTAGATTATTTTTTAATCGAATAACAGAAGGAATTGTTTCATCAATTAAACTATCTAAAGTTTTAGCATTAATTGTTTTTAGCATTTCTGCAACATCTGCTTCATTAAGGCCAATATGGCGTTGTTCAAAAAAATGTGGATGCATTTAGTATTTTTTTAGGGTGCAAAGATAAATTAAAAAGTTTGTGTAAATAACAAGTTTGTATCCAAAAAGTTTCAATAAAAAAAGGGGACTTTTGGTCCCCCTCATTTAAGTATCAGTATTTAAACTTTTTCTATCTAAGCAATTGAACAAACCCTTTGAGTGTTCTTTTTTCTTTAGTTCTTTTTACTTCATAATCCATTATGTAATAATAAACGCCAGTATCGTGTCCATTTCCATCCCAGCCTTCAGTAGGGTCTGTCCATTCCTTTACTTTTTTGCCCCAACGGTCAAAAACAATACAGTTAAAATTGCGGATACCAGCTGGTTTAATTTTAAATGCAGAATTAGAACCGTCTCCATTAGGAGTAAACACATTGGGTGGATTAACATCATCTGGTAAAATAACGTCAATTTTTATTGTTGCAGTATCAAAACATGATTCAGTAACATAAGCTGTCATTACAACATTAAAAATAGTATCTGTTAAAAATTCATGCACTACACTATCCAGCACACTGGTAGTGGTTACCATTGAACTGCCATCGTCAAATGTCCATGTATAACGAATAGCAGGAACTCCTTGCGTTGTATTTTGAAAAACCACACTTAATGGAGGCTGACCGGTAGTTGGTGTAGCGGTAAATGAGGCAATTAAAGAAGCTGATCTATTTACGGTTAATGTATCATTTCTAAAACAACCCGAAATACTATCTTTCGACATTAATACATAGGAAGTTGAGCCGTCAAGAGTTGCACTTAAACCACCCAAACTATCCACCGGCGGAATTACAAGGGTTGTATCATCCAGCCATTTCCATTTGTATAGTGCAAATGGATCCAATATTCTTTCTCCATTTCTAAGAAAATCTACAGCTATTGAGCCGTTTTCTTGATTGCAAATCTCAGGAATGATAAGGTTGTTTAGCTTTAAATCTATTTCTGTAACAATTGCTGTACCCGAAGTGGACGAAAAACACTGATTATTGTCTGTAACAGACAGTAAAGAATAACTACCGGGAACTAAATTGGGAACGGTGTAAGGAGAAGTATTAACAGCTACTGTAATTGTATCAAAAATAGTTGAAGAATCTGTTGGAACAAGGTAAGTTAAACTAAAAGGACTTGCACCTGAGAGAGCAACTGAAATAGAGCCTCCCGGGCAAATGGTTCTGTTATTTGCGCCAAAAATTGCACCGCCACTAATAACTGCTGTTGGTAATTGAGCTATATTAATTACAACATCATCGCTAAATGAAGGGCAAATGCCCAAAGAATTGGTTGTAAAAGTTAAGGTAACAGAGCCAAAAACTTCACTCGCTGCTAATGTGTAGTTTGTAGTGGTTTGGTTTGGCGTTGAAAAAACTCCCGCTCCGCCAGTCCAAGTTCCGGATGTTGCACCACCGCTTAATGTAGCGCTGATACTTACTACTGAGCCGGCACAAACATTTTGATCGGGACTAACTATAACAGAAGGTGGCTCAGCCAAAGTAAATACTACAGTGTCTGTTGCAATGGGGCAAACTGTTTGAGCGTTTGAGGTTATTACAATTGTTACACTTCCAGCGGCAATATCTGCTGCAGAAGGAGTGTAAGTGCCAATAGTATCAGTATTATTTGAGAATACTCCCGTTCCAAGAGTTGACCAAGTAGCTCCGGTAGCTGAACCTGAGATTGAACCTTGAAGATTAATTGGTAAGCCTCCACAAAGACTTTGATCTGCTCCTGCGTTTACACCAGGATTTTGAATTGAAACGGTTACACATTCTTGTACTCCAACGCAGCCTTCGGAAGTAGTAATTGTTAAGCAATATTGACCAGCCTGAGCAACAGTAATAGCAGAAATAGAAATATTTTGAGTGGTTGCTGTAAAACCATTTGGTCCAGTCCAACCGTATGTTACACCGGTAAGTGTATTGGAAGTTATACTTAAATCACTTCCTTCACACAAACTCAGAGTACCTGTAGGATTTCCAAGGGGCACTATTGGCGAAGCCACAATTATTGTTGTGTCAAAGGAACAGCCCCCTGGAACTTGAATAACGCAGTTGTAAGTACCCCCCGGCAAATTTGTAAAACTACCTGAGGTGCCAAATGACACACCACCATTTATTGAATAATTAAACGTGTTTTCAATAGGTAATCCTTGCAATGTAATTGTTCCATCACCTCCTGCACATGAAGCATCGGTGTGTGTTGCAGTATGTTCAAAATTTAATATTTGAACAACAAAGTTTACCGTTGTTGTTTGGGCAGGAATTCCATCGTCCGTTCCTTGTATGGATATATTGTAAGTGCCAACGTTTGCCAAGGTACCTAAAATGGTTAAGGTGGCAGAAGCTGAACTTCCTGAAATTATATCAGTAACGGTTATATCAGGCGCTCCATTGGTATTGATATTTATTGTTGTGGTTTGAGTTTGTTCCGGCGATACAAAGCCTACATTAAGTTGTACTTGATCTCCTACACAAACCTTTAGCGTATCGCAAACACCAACTCCAGTGATGATAGGAGGAATATTATTGTCGCTTGCAGTACTAAAATTAAAAGATTGATTGTCCAGCCAAGATACGCCATCTGGTTCTCCTTCAGCCCCGTCATAATCTGTACCGGGATGGTCAAAACGCCCAAATTGAATATAACTGGTTCCATCACCTAAATTTGCTCCTACTGTTGCGGGAACTCCACCAAAACCATTCACCCCCTGAGAAGCAGAACCTGTGGTCCATTGCATATCGCCATAGCAGAACTGAACGTTATTTCCATTTGGAATTATTGGGTCTGTTCCATTTGATATTGTTAACTGAAAATAATTTTTTTTATCTGATTGCGAATTATAATATCCAACACCGTCCCATTTAATTATAACATGAGTTGGTGTTCTTCTCATATAAACTAATCCAGATTCAAAACTTCTTGTATCCACATCTCCCCAAAAAGGTGCAATCATTACATAATCTGGCGAAGGAAATCCTTCTGCAGAAAAAGTAGTATAAGGTAGATTAAAGGTGATATTACCATTATTGTTTATGTAAAAGGTATTATAGGTTGAACCATAAAAAACAAAATCAAACGGAAGGTTTAGTAAAACACTGGAGCCGTCGTCATTTCTGTAAGAAGGAGCTACGCCGTTGGTAAACTGGACAATTGTATCCAAATCAGTGGGTGCTTCAAAGCATTCGGCGCAATTACCGCCATCTAATGGAGAAAAACTAGATTCTCCCATTCTTTTAACTCCGTATTTGGGAAAAACATTTTGCTTTTTAGTAGGAATTATAGGCTTCCTGAATTCATTAGGGAAAACCACTGGCAACTTACCGGAAGCCTTTAATTCTTGGTATTTTTGAGAACTTAAATCTTTGGATTTTTTTGGAAATTTTGAAGTATTTTGACCTACAATAAAATTAGGCAAAAAGGCAAACATTACTATACTGAGCAAGAGTATTTTTTTCATCATTTAAGATTTGAAATTAATTTTAAAAAACAAATATAGGGTTTTTGAATAAAAAAATAAAATATAGAATTTTTTATAACGGCTATGTTACATAATTAAAGCAACTCCGATAATACACCTTCCTTTAAAGAATAAGTAGAGAGTCTCATTTTTTTAATACTTACAGTTTCTAAAATAAAATTAATTAAAATGGCTGCAACTACAATCATTTCAGCTCTTATTGGAATAATTCCGGGTGTTTTTAATCTCTGGCTTATGCTTGAACCTAAAATAAAGTCATATTCAGTTTTAAATTCACTTATATTAAACGTGTACTCAGTTATTTTAGAAAAATCTAAAACCAGATTTTTTCGTATTGAAATTAACTCTGCAAACGTATCAAATGATCCCGAAGAACCTATTAATTCCTCTATACCAAATTCATTTATGGCGTGATAGAGTGGATTTAATTCAATTTTTAAATGATTTATGATACTCAACAATTCAGGTGATTCAATTGGATTAGATGGTTTAAACATTTCTAAAAGCCCTGCAGCTCCTATCTCAAAACTTCTTTTCCAAAATATTTGATTTTTATTTGCAATAATAAATTCTGTGCTACCTCCGCCTATATCCATAATTAAAGATTTTGACTCATTTAAGGCCACACCTAGTTTAACTCCTTTGTATATTAGCTCCGCTTCTCTGTTTCCATCAATAATTAAAATATCAATGTTTAACAGTTCTTTTACCTTATTTGCAAAGTCAGTTCCATTGCTTGCATTTCTGATGGCAGAAGTAGCAAAACAATACGTTTTTAAACACTCAAATTGTTGAGAGATTTTTGAATACTCTTCTAAGGCATCAATTCCTCTTTGAAAAGCGGATGCAGTAATTATTTTTTTTTCTATTCCGCCTTCTCCTAATTTAACTGGTGTTTTTAAAGTAAATAGAATATCAAATGAACCAGGATTTAAATCTGCAATAAGCAAATTAAACGTGTTTGTGCCACAATCAATTATTGCAACTCTCATTTTAGTTTTTATAAAACAGCCATTTTGAAAGCTCTTTAAAAGTTGGCTTTTTGCCGTACATGAGTATTCCTGTTCTGTATATTTTTGCAGCAAACCAAGTGGTTAAAATAAATCCTGCCACCAGCAATATCATTGATAAGCCTACCTGCCAAATTGGGATGCCAAATGGAATTCTAACCATCATTACTACTGGCGATGTAAAGGGAATTATTGAAAACCAAAATGCCATTTGGCTTTCAGGGTCCTTTATCACAACTTGTGCAGCAATAAATGCGATGATTAAGGGTGCAGTAATTGGCAAAATAAACTGTTGCGTATCTGCCTCATTGTCTACGGCAGCACCTATTGCAGCAAATAATGCTCCATACAGTAAATAACCTCCCAAAAAATAAAAAATAAAAAGTGAAATAATTAAAACAAAATCAATTTTAGCTAGTGATTGTAGGGTTTCGCTCGCAGAAATATCAATTTCTGGTTCTGAAACATTTTGCTGAACAGGACTATTGCTTTTAAAAGTTTCCTCCACTGTTTTTGCATTATAGTTTTTGCTGGCAAAAAAATTCATTGCTAGGGTGCTAAATCCAAAAGTTAAAATCACCCACAATAAAAACTGTAGCAAGCCCACACATGCAATTCCAATTATCTTACCCATCATCAACTCAAATGGTTTTACAGAAGAAATAATTACCTCAATAATTCTATTTGATTTTTCTTCTATAACACCTCTCATTACTTGCGAGCCATAAAGGAAAACAAAAAGATAAATTAAAAAACCACCTAAAAATCCTATTAGAATTTTAAGTGCAGAGTTACTTGTTTCTTCTTCACCAGATTCTGCAACTTTTGTAGACAATACTTTTACTTTGGTTTTTGTTTGTGCCAATTTTTCTTGATCAATGCCAGATGCAAGCAATTTAAAATCTTGAAGCTTAGTATTTACTTGAGATTGTAGGTAAGAAACAGTTTCTAAACTTGGTTGCTTTTTGTAATAAACCTGAATTGCTTGACCTTGTAAAATATTACTGGGGATATAGAGTAGAATATTGTTTTCTATTGTATAAAAATCTTTTTTTGCCAAAATGATTTCTTTATTTAAAAATTCAAATTTTACTCCTTCGTTTTCAATAAGTTTTCCATTAAAAAGTTTAGTTTCGTCAACTATTACAATGGTTTGAGGCTCTTCTGGAATCATTTCTAACCAAAACCTAGACAAAATAACTCCAGCCATTAATAATGGTCCTAATATTGTCATTATCAAAAAGCTTTTCTTCTTTACTCTTGAAAGAAATTCTCTTTGAATAATTAAAAGTATTTTTTGATTCATTTAGGTTATTTAAAAAACAATAAACTACCCTCTCTTTGAACATTTACAGGGTTAATACACATAACAGGAATTTGTGCATCGTTTGTTATAAACTGTCTTTCTTGAGTTCCCGCAATATACTCATGAACGCCTAGCTCTTGTCCATTTATGATAGCAATTAAATCGGCATCTACACTTACGGCATAAGCTAAAGTTTGCTTTACAAAATTTCCTTTTTCACTAAATATTTTTTGTTCACTTACCACATTTTTCTTCTTGCATTCATTTTGTGCAAAAGCTAAATTATTAGAAATTCTTTTTGCAAAAAATTCATCCGTTTCATGCGGAGATACCCAATATAATTTACTATTAAAGTATTGAGCCATTGTTATAGATATATCAATTTTTTGCTTGGTTTCATCTGATAAATCCAATGGGCAAATAATATTCTTATATCCCTCTTTTATTTTTCTGTCTTGAACCACAATAAAAGGCACATTAGAATTTGTTATTACCTTTAATGCATAACTACCTGTTATGTGCTGAAACCCCTTAACACCATGGGTTCCCATAATAATAAATATTGCTTTTTTTTCTTTGGCAACTCTTCCAATGTCTTCAAAAATATTTCCTTTTTCAACAATTGCTTCAATTGAAACATTGTTTGCAGAATTTGTTTCAATAATTTGCTTTAACTTCTCTAATGCATCATCTTTATGCTTATCATTTTCAACAATATGCAACAATCCAATAGAAACTTTTAAAATTGATGCTAACTTTAGTGCGTGGTTAAGTGCACAATCTGCAACACTAGTAAAATCAGTAGGTACTAAAATCATAGGAATTAGAAATTATATTTGCAAAAATATATTTTTTTTAAATCAAATGTAATGGAAAAAAAAATAAGCGAGTTAATTGTTGAAATAAAACAGAAAAATTGGCGATCGCTAGCCAAAGCCATTACTATTGTAGAAAATGAACTGAGCGGTTCCGAAGAAATTTTAAAAAGCATTAACTTTAACCACAGAACGCCTGTTATAGGAATTACCGGTCCTCCGGGTGCCGGAAAGAGTACCATTGTAAATGCACTCATTGAGGAACTATTGCAAACTCCCACAAATACAATTGGAATAGTAGCAATAGACCCTACTTCACCCTTTAACTTTGGCTCAGTGCTTGGCGATAGAGTAAGAATGGCCCAGCATTTCAACAACGATAGGGTTTACATAAGAAGCATCGCCACAAGAGGTTCGCTAGGCGGCCTTTCAGGAAAGACAATTGAAATTTCGGATGTAATGCATTTAGCCGGATTTTCGCACATTATAATTGAAACAGTTGGAGTTGGGCAGAGTGAAATTGAAATTGTGGGATTGGCTGATGCAACCATTCTAGTATTGGTGCCCGAAGCTGGAGACGAGGTTCAAACCATTAAATCTGGTATAATGGAAATTGCAGATATTTTTGTGGTGAACAAGTCCGACAGAAATGGAGCAAATACTTTTGTAAAAAATTTAGCACATTTAGTGCACAAAAAGCACGGAGAAAATTACGCTTCACAAATTATAAAAACAGTAGCAACAAAAAACGAAGGTATTCCTGAATTAAACTCTGCGATAGTTAAGCATTTATCTTACCAACTTAAAAATTCAAAAAAAACTTTTTTATTGGCAGAAAAAGCATTTGAACTCATCCAACATAAAATGATGAAAAGGATAGACAAAAAAGATTTGATAGAAAGAATAGAGATAGCCAAAAAAAACAACGCTTTTAACCTGTACGTTTTTGTAAATGATTATTTGATATGAACTATCTTCTTTCCTTTTTATTGCACTTAGTAATTTTTGGACTTGCACTCTTTTTAGGCTCTCAGTTCACAAATTCAGGATTAAGTTCCTATTGGTACAAAAATCTATTACTGCCTCCATGGCAACCACCGGGATGGGTTTTTGGTGTAGCATGGACAGCAATAATGTTTAGTTTTAGCGCTGCAATGGCTATAATAATACCGCATAACAAAATCTTTTCATTGCATACCAATTTTGTTGCATTATTTTGGGTACAATTGCTATTAAACATTGTGTGGAATATTCTATTCTTTAAATTTAAACTGCCATTAGTTTCTTTCATAGAAATAATTGCATTGCTGGTACTTGTGATTATAATTACGATTAAGAGTTTTTCTTATTCATCATTAGCAGGATTTCTATGTTTACCCTATGCAATATGGTTGGTTGTTGCAAGTTCTTTAAATGGGTTTATTTGGATAAAGAATTAATTTTCTATCTCAAAATATGAAAACAGAAAAAGAAAAAATGCTTTTAGGCGAACTCTACAATGGCCGAGATCAGGAACTAATTAAAGAAAGAAAAAAAACAAAACAACTTTTATATCAATTAAACATAAAAGAGTATGTTACTAGCAGAAACACTTTAAAAATAGTGAAAGAGCTTTTGCCAAATTCTACTGCGAATATTTATATTGAACCACCATTTTTTTGTGACTACGGTTACAATATTTTTTGCGGAGAAAATGTTTATTTTAATGTAAACTGTGTTGTTTTAGATTCTGCCAAGGTTACAATAGGTTCTAATGTAATGTTTGGACCAGGAGTACAAATTTATACTTCCAATCATCCGAAAGATTTTTTGCAAAGAAGACAGGTAGAAGATGCAAAACCAGTTACTATTGGTAACGATTGTTGGATTGGCGGTAACTCAATAATTTTGCCAGGAATTACAATTGGTAATAACTGCATTATTGGAGCTGGATCTGTTGTAACAAAAAATGTTTCTAACAATTCATTAATTGCCGGAAATCCAGCTAAGAAAATTAAAGAATTATAAAAATTTGGAGCTCAGTATTTTTTCATGGCAACACTAAGCTCCTAAATTTTATTTAACGGCCATTAATTCTCGTTGATGTTGAAGCAACTGTATTTGTAGTTGAATTATTTCTGTAATTGCAGTTGGAACTCTTTGAATAAATCCAGTAGATTCATTATCTAGAAATGTTGATTCAATATTTATCTTCTCATTTCCTAAAGTACTTTTATTATAGAGCAATACAGCTTGTCTTAATTTAATAAGTTGTTCTTCCTCTTTTTGACCATCTAAATAATCCCCCAGCATTACATCTTCTAAATAATTTTTATTTGCTATGAAAGCAGAATCCAATTTATCAATTCCGGCTGAAAATTTTAGAAGTTTATTTTTAAACAACTCTAATTCTTCAAAAACTATTTTGCTTTTTGAATTATTTGATAAACTCTCTTCTGAACTATTATTTATTTTTGACAGCAATATTTTTTCTTTTTCTAAAATTTGCTGACTTCTATAAATATTTGCAGTTGCTTTTACTAATTGTGCTTTTTGAGTTTTTGGCGTAACAACCAAGGTTAAAAACAATCCGCACCCTACAATAATAATAATTGAAGTTATTATGGTATTAATTTTTGTTTCTTGATGTTTTATTCCGCTCGTGTAAAAAAGAGGCAAATAGATAAATAGCAAAATTAAAATTGTTAGATAGCCCATTGTATTTGCAAATGGCCAATGTTGTATTTTAAATAGAACAGAAAGACTCATCAATATGGCAGGAATTGCTCCTGCAACCAACAATATTTTGTCTCGTGTATTTGATTTTTCTTTTACTCTTAAAGTAAACAAAAGTGGTAAAAACACAAAACTTAAAACGCCCAAGCTAAGCACAATTCCTATTGATGCACCCGGCCAATGCATAAACTTAAAAATAATTCCTAAACTTAAAATTGACGCAGAAAATATTCCGCTAAATAACATTACTTTTTTCATAGCATAATAGTTTTTAAAGGTTAATAATAAATTGGTTTCTTCTTCAATTTCTAAATATGATTTGTGGTAAAATGTTGATTTTATAGAGTTATAGTATTCTTCAAAGTTTCCTTCTTCTTCTAATTTTTCTTCAATAATGCAGCAAATATGATCTAAAAGATTCAGTATTAAATCTTGATTCTCAAGGCCATTGTTCTTGATGTCTTGTAAAATAAAATCTATATGTTCATCTTTTAGTATAAACATGTTAAGCAAAGTTTGTTTTGATGTCTAATAAATAAACCATAGTATTTAGAAAGTCAGAAAATTCGTTTACTTTTTGTTTTGACTCAATTTTTCCTTGTTGACTTAATGAATAATATTTTCTTACTCTCTTGCCTATATATTCTGTTTCTGTTGTTAATAAACCGTCCGCCTCCAAAGCATGTAATGACGGATACAAAGCCCCTTCTGTTAATTGTATTTTTCCGGCAGTAAGTTCTTTTACGGTTTGAGTGATTTCGTAACCGTACATCCTTTTATTGTCTTTTAACAATTTTAATATAATTGTTTTTAATGTACCTTTTATTAGCTCTGATGAATAAATCATATTTTAATTTTTATAATTACCTAGGACAAATATACATAAGTTTATTATGTATTTGTCGTTTATGCATTATATTTTCTATAACACTCTGTTTAAGAACACGATAAATTTAAATCAGATTTTATAAAATGGTTGGAATTATAGAATAAGCGCTTTCTGTTCCATTAGAAATTCTATCATTTGAGAAGTGGAAAAACTTATTCTAGAATTAAAAAAACAAATCCACTATTGATGACTAATTTAGAGAGAAGATGAAAAAACTTTTTTTAACTTAATAAATACATATTCTAATTATGCTCTAATACTAAAAAAAGTATTTCGGCGTTACTTTGATTATCAATTTGATTTTTATGATTCACAAAAAATGTTTTTCTACTGCGGTTGTTTTTTATTTGGGTATTTATCTTCTTATGATTTTGTTTGTAACAATGCTTGAGGCATTATAAAGTAGGGTGCCCAGCTAATCTAGCTTTATAAAATAAATTCCTTGCTCACTTAGAATTTTTGTAAGTTCAACTTCCTTCTCTTTTTCAAACTCTATTGTAAAGGTACACTCGTTTTCTATGCTCTGCTCAATAACAGTGGCTTTTGCTTTACTAAATATCTTGTAGAGTTTATTCTGCTCCAAATATGTGCAACGTACTTTATATTTTTCTTTGATAGTTATTTTAATTAATGATGTTGCTCCAATTGTTTGCTTTGCTGTTTCTTTGTAGGCAAGAATTAATCCGGAAACACCAAGTTTAACTCCACCAAAATATCTAACAACAACAACCAAGCAGTTAGTTAGGCCATTTGAATCTATTTGACCTAAAATTGGCTTACCCGCTGTTCCAGAAGGCTCACCATCATCATTTACTCTAAAATTATATTTATCTAATCCCAAACGATAGGCATAGCAAAAGTGATTTGCTTTGGGATGAACCTCTTTTAATTGCTCAATTTTTTCTTTAATCTGAAATTCATTGCTAACATAAAATCCATATCCAATAAATTTGCTTGACTTTTCTTTTACTAATACATCTTTAATATCAACAATGGTTTTAAAGGATGTCATAGAAGAGGTTACATCACATTTATAATTTCTATCAATTGTCCATTAAACAATTTTTTATCTCCTTTCTTTAATTCTTTTAAGGCTATAAAAAGTGGAGAATGAATAGAGATTGTAGTTATTTCTTTGTCCCCAATTTTTAATTTACCTAAGCTGGAGGACACAAAAAACCATGATAGACTAGTTTGAAAGATGGAACCAAATAATATTTTTGAATTTTTAATACTTGGATTTATTCTTTCTAAATCTGTCTTTGTTTTTCTTAAATTACTTAATGCAAATTCACTTTTTTCAATCTCCAAATGTGTCATCGCTCTTGATGTTTCATGCTTATCTCCAGCACTGCTCTTACTATCATCTATCAAAGACTCTTTTGTTATATTTATGTTTTGTATAGCAACTAATATTTCATTATTAATAACTGAAAAACAATTTTCTAAAACATACTTTTTAAAGTCTTCATCCATCAGAAGTTAACTTATTTGCAATGATTTAATTATTTTTTCACCAAGAATTTTACCCATTTTTTCAAAAGATTCTTTGCTCCATCCGGCAATATGAGGAGAAAATAGAATGTTTTCTTTTTTAAACATTTCCTTTAAAACTTCTGGAGCATTTTCTATATTTTCAAATGAAGTAGATTCAAATTCAAGCACATCTAAGCATGCTCCTAAAACTTTGTTTTGATTTATTGCCTGCAGTAAATTTGAGCAGTTTAATACCTTGCCTCTACTGGTATTTATTATGTAAATTGGTTTTGAAAAATTGGATAGAAATTTATCATTTACATAATAATGATTATCTGTTGAATAGTTAATATGCAAACTTACTACATCTGCTTCTTTATATATTCTATCAATTGTTACTTCTTCGGCCTCACTATTCTTTTCCAAGAAATCAGTCTTGTAGATGTCATTCACTAATATTTTTACATCAAACCCTTGTAATTTTTTTACAAAACTTTTACCCATGTTTCCATACCCAATTACACCCACAGTTTTTCCGCTAAGTTCTATCCCTCTGTTTGCCTCTCTGTGCCATAATCCTTGCCTAACTTCTTTATCGGCTCTGTTTAAATGATTAAATAAAGAAAGTAACATTCCTATTGCATGTTCGCCAACAGCATCCATATTTCCCTCGGGAGCATGCAAACATGTGGTTCCATTTTTTTTTGCAAACTCAAGGTCTATATTTTCCATACCAGCTCCAAATCTTGCAATAACCTTAAGGTTTTTAAGTGCCGATATTATTTCTTGGTCAATTTTAAATCTGCTTCTAATTACAATTCCGTGTACATTGTTATAGTTTGAAATTAATTCTTGTTTAGAACAATTGTAATCGTGAATACAAAAAATATTTTTTTGAATTAGAATTTTCTCTAAAATGGGATGTACAGAATCGAGAAATAAAATGGTAACGGGTAAGTTCAACTTTGTTTATCTGAATCTTGAGGACAGCAATGCAATGTCGTCAATAAATCCTTTTCCTCCTCTAAATATGTTTAAATCATCAATTAAAGCATTATTTAATTCTTTGGAGGATTTGTCGAAATTTTGCATCACCACACGTTTCAAATTTTCAAAATCATATTCTTCCTCATCTTCATTGCTTTGCTCAATTAAACCATCAGTAAAGCAAGTAAGTATGCTACCTGGAACAATGTATGTAATACCTTCTTTCATTTTTGGAATTTCGGGCAGCATACCCAAGCCAATACAGCCTGTAGTAAGCAGTAACGAAGTGCTTTCTGTAAACAAAATTGGAGGATTATGACCAGCGTTTATGTAATTTAATACCCTGGTTACCACGTTGTATTTAGCAACAAATAGTGTAATAAATTTCTCGCCTTTTGCATTTTGAGACACAATATTATTAAGCTCAAAAATAATTTCTGGCAAAGAAGATTGATATCGGAAGAGTGCTCTTAAATTTGCTTGAAAATTTGCCATTAGCAAAGCTGCAGAAACACCTTTTCCTGAAACATCGGCCATACAAAAGGCAACCTCATTGTCGTTTAACCTTATAAAATCATAGTAATCGCCGCCAACTTGTAAATGCGGCTGGTAGTAGGCAGCCACGTCTAAAAATCTATCGTTGGGCAAAACAGATGGGAACAGCAATGACTGCATTTTAGATGCCAGCTCCAATTCCTTGTTTGCTGCAATTTGACGAAAATACTCTTTAGATAATTTTTTATTTTCGATTGCTACCACAATAACATTTGTAAGCGTTTGAATAAACGGCAAATGTTTTATTGTAGGGCTAATTTCTAGTTTCTCCTCGTCTAAATCTCCAATTAATAAATAGGATAACGGTTGTGATTTATGAAAAACAGGAATTACTAAGTCAAATGAATTTTTTAGAGAAGAGGAAACAACACTAATATCTGTAATTTCGTTTACTTTAGCTAAATCATTTTCAACATCTAATTCATCATCGCCAATCTGAACTCCGTAACGCAAAGCACACAACCACCTATTGTCAAAAACATACAATGCCAAACGACCAATTTTAAGCTCGTTTACTAATATGTCTTGATAAATTTGAAAGAGTTTTTCAACAGAAGCATTATTGTTTATAGCCTTGGTAACTTCTAGTAATGCATTTAGCTTAACAGAACTCATTCGCTTACGAAAGGCATCAGTCTTTTTTGGCTGAATAGTTTCAACCGGCACAAATGACTTTGTATCTTTTCTTTGTTTTAGCATTGATAAATAAGAAACTGTTTGCTCCACTTTATTAGTGATTGTAAATTTATAACAAAATTATGGTTTTCAACAATTGTTAATATCACTTGAAAATGATTTTATTAAGGTTTTAGTTTTAATAACTTTGAGGCAAAAATTATATTCATGGATTTTCAAAATACATTAGATTTTGCCAAAGCACTTGATACCAGCGACAAACTGAAGTCTTTTAGGGATGAATTTCTAATTCCATTTAACAATGGCAGACCCTCCATATACTTTACCGGCAATTCATTAGGGCTTCAACCAAAGAAAACTAAAGAAATAATTTTTCAAGAATTAGACGATTGGGCAAAATTTGGGGTTGAGGGACATTTTATGGCCAGCAGGCCGTGGGTTTCATACCACGAACTTTTTCCCAGCTTACTTTCACCGATAATTGGAGGCCACTCATCGGAGATTGTTGCAATGAACCAACTTACTTCTAATCTACATTTCTTGTTTGTTAGTTTTTATAGACCTACAAAAAGTAGATATAAAATAATTATGGAGGGCAAAGCTTTTCCATCTGATCAGTATGCAGTTGAATCTCAAGTAAAATTTCATGGCTTTTTGCCCGATGACGCTATTATTGAGGTTTTCCCCAGAGAAGGAGAAATATGCCTAAGAACAGAAGATATTATTGATGCCATAGAAAAAAATAAAGAAACAATTGCATTGGTTTTTTTTAGTGGAGTAAATTATTACACAGGTCAGGTTTTTGACATGAAAAGCATTGCAAAAAAAACACAAGAAATTAAGGCTGTTTGTGGTTTTGATTTGGCACATGCAGCAGGAAATGTTGAACTTAATTTGCACGATTGGGGCGTTGATTTTGCCGCATGGTGTTCTTACAAATATTTAAACAGCGGACCCGGCGGTGTTGGGGGTGCCTTTATACACGAAAAACACTCCAAAGAATTTAGTTTACCCAGATTTACTGGGTGGTGGGGTCATGATAAATCTGCGAGGTTTAAGATGGATAAAACTTTTGTTCCAATGCATGGAGCCGAAGGTTGGCAACTAAGCAATGCACCGGTGCTATCTATGGCAGCACACTATGCTTCATTAAAAGTATTTGAAGAAGCTGGTTTTAAAAATTTATTAGAAAAAAGTAAAACCCTCACAGATTATCTGGTATTTTTATTAAAAGAATTGCATGAATCAGGTAAGATAAATATTATTACTCCTTTTGAGTGTCCTGAAAGAGGTTGCCAAATTTCTTTGCTGTTAAAAAATAACGGAAAACAGGTGTACGATGGATTATTTAAAGAAGGTGTTATTGTAGATTGGAGAGAACCAAATGTAATAAGACTTGCGCCGGTTCCACTTTACAACAATTTTGAAGATGTATTTGAGTTTGTAAAAATTCTACGAAATTTGCTTACCCAATAGAGAATTATTATTTTAAAGAATAGAATTTAATTACCGTTGATAAAAACAATTTAATGAATATTTCATTATGAAAAAAATTATACTGCTTTTGATTTCTACACAACTTTGTTTTCAACTTTTTGCACAGCAGGTTGGGCATACAACAGTTACATTTGTTGATCCTTTAAGAAACAACAGGCAAATTTCTACTGAGGTTTACTATCCGGCAATTACAGCAGGAAACAATACACCAATTGCTGCAGGAACTTTTCCGGTTATAGCCTTTGGCCACGGATTTGTAATGGCTTGGAGCGCCTACCAAAACTTTTGGGATATACTTGTTCCCCAAGGATATATAATGGCTTTTCCTACCACTGAAAGTAATTTTTCTCCCAGCCATTCTGATTTTGGCGAAGATTTAAATTTTCTGATCTCTAAAATACAAAGTGATGGAGCAGGAAATTCTGTTCCGGTTTCAAGCATTGGAAATACCTCTGCAATAATGGGTCATTCTATGGGAGGAGGCAGTTCATTTCTTGCAGCAGCAGCCAATACAACCATTACAACAATGGTTTCATTTGCTGCGGCAAATACAAATCCTTCTTCCATAACTGCAGCACAGCAAGTGCTTGTGCCAACATTATTGTTTAGCGGAGAAAACGATTGTGTTGCTCCCCCTTCGCAGCATCAAAATAGTATGTACGACTCATTAGTTGCACCCTATAAAACTCAAATAACTATTTCTGGTGGCGGACATTGTTATTTTGGAAATTCAAACCTAAACTGCACATTTGGAGAAAGCACATGTTCCCCAAGTCCAACAATATCTAGAACACAGCAGCAAAGCGCTACAATAGATTTTCTGAGCCTTTGGCTAGATTATTTTTTAAAAAATGATTGTTCTAAAGCACAAATATTTCAAGATTCTTTGCAAACAAGTTCAAGAATAAATTATAGACAAAGCCAAGCAATTTCTTGTTCAACCGGTATAAACAATTCAAAAGTTTTCTCAAGTGCTATTACTATTTTCCCTAATCCCATATTAAATTTTCTAACAATTAATTTAGCAGATGAAAATATAAGTAAGGTTGCACTATACGATGGTTTGATGCAAAAGTCAGGTGAATATTCATTTTCTGGAGAACAAAAAAAAGTAAATGTAGATTTATCGTTTTTAGCTAACGGACTTTATTTTATTCATGTGAATAATCAAGTTTGGGGGAAATTTTTAAAATCAAATTTTTAATATTTTTTTTTGCGAACACTTTCAACCCTCACTCTTAAATAATGATTAGTTAGTTGGGTTTAAATTTTTATTAAAAATTTACAATCAACTTAACAAATTAGCTATATCTAACTATGTTATAAATAACTATCATCAGATTATTTGCGTTTAGGTAATCAAAGGCAATAAATTATTGCGGACAAATAATAATGTTAAGAAACAATTATTATTTATCACTTTTAGCTAATGTGAGACATAAAATTAAGTATTTATTAGCTCAACTTCATTAAATTTGCAATTCAAATTAAACCAACATGGAAGATCTACCTAAATTTATTGGAGAAGGGCTCACTTACGACGATGTATTGTTAATACCGGCATTTTCAGAAGTTCTTCCAAGAGAAACCGATACAAGCTCTTTCTTTAGCAGTGGAATAAAACTAAAATCTCCTATAGTTTCAGCCGCAATGGATACTGTAACTGAACATCAACTTGCTATTGCCATTGCCCAAGAAGGGGGGATAGGAGTATTGCATAAAAACATGAGTATTGAAGAGCAGGCCAATGAAGTTCGAAAAGTAAAGCGTAGCGAAAGTGGAATGATACAAGACCCCGTAACACTTAACATTGATGCTTTGTTAGGGGATGCTTTACAGATGATGAAAAAAAATAACATTGGTGGAATTCCTGTTGTAGATCAAAACAATAAACTTAAAGGCATTATAACAAACAGAGACATTAGGTTCGAAAAAAACCTGAGTAAACCTGTAAAAGACATAATGACTAAGGAAGTTGTGAGCACCACTAATGGTAAAGACTTAGAGAATGCAGAAAATATGCTTCAAGAGTATAAAATAGAAAAACTGCCAATTGTTGACAATGAAAATAAATTAATTGGATTGATTACCTACAAAGATATTATTAAAGCACGTATAAGACCCAATGCCTGCAAAGACGATTTAGGAAGACTCAGAGTTGCTGGTGCTGTTGGTGTAACTTCAGACACATTGGAACGGGTTGCTGCTCTTGAAAAAGCTGGTGTTGATGCAATTATTATTGATACTGCCCATGGTCATTCATTTGGTGTAATAGAAATGCTTAAAAGTGTTCGTAAAGCTTACCCTAACCTAGAAATTGTTGTAGGGAATATTGCAACAGCTTCTGCTGCGAAAGCTTTGGTAGAGGCAGGTGCCAATGCAGTAAAAGTTGGAATTGGACCAGGCTCTATATGCACCACAAGAGTTATTGCGGGTGTTGGCGTACCACAACTTACTGCAGTATATGATGTAGCTCAAGGATTAAAAGGAACAAATATTCCAATAATTGCCGACGGAGGAATAAGGTTTACAGGTGATATTGTAAAAGCACTTGCGGCCGGTGCATCTTGTATTATGGCAGGTTCATTATTTGCAGGTGTTGAAGAATCACCGGGAGAAACCATAATTTTTGAAGGAAGAAAATTTAAAAGTTACCGCGGAATGGGATCAATAGAAGCTATGCAAAGTGGCTCTAAAGACCGTTACTTCCAGGACGTTGAAGACGATATTAAAAAACTTGTTCCAGAAGGCATTTCCGGGCGAGTGCCGTATAAAGGTACCCTCAGTGAAGTTATGTATCAAATGCTGGGTGGTTTAAAGGCAGGGATGGGATATTGTGGTGCAAAAACTATTCAAGAGTTACAAAAGGCTCAGTTTATAAAAATAACTTCTTCGGGAGTAAAAGAAAATCATCCACACGATGTAATCATTACCAGAGAAGCTCCAAATTACAGCAGATAGCATCTTATGTTTCCAAAAAAAATCATAGAATTATTACAAATTCAATATCCTATTATTCAAGCGGGAATGATCTGGTGCAGTGGATGGGAATTAGCCTCGGCAGTTAGCAATGCGGGAGGCTTGGGTGTAATTGGTTCGGGTTCTATGTATCCCCATATTTTAAGAGAGCATATAAAAAAATGCAAAGCCAACACATCCAAACCATTTGCTGTAAATGTTCCTCTATTATATCCTGATATCGATTCTCACATTCAAACAATCATCGAAGAAAAAGTTCCCATTGTAATTACCTCAGCAGGCAATCCAAAGGCATATACTCAATTATTAAAAGAGAATGGCTGCAAGGTTATTCATGTTGTTTCTAACGTAAAGTTTGCCATCAAATGTCAAGAAGCTGGAGTGGATGCTATTGTTGCCGAAGGGTTTGAAGCGGGGGGCCACAATGGCAGAGAAGAAACAACTACACTTTGTTTGATTCCCTTGGTAAAAAAACACATAAATATTCCCTTAATTGCTGCAGGAGGAATTGCCACTGGTAGGGCAATGCTTTCAATGTTTGCATTAGGAGCAGACGCTGTTCAAATTGGAAGTAGATTTGTTGCTTCAATAGAATCTAGTGCCCACCAAAATTTCAAAAACAGTGTTGTTGATGCAAAAGAAGGAGACACGGTTCTTACCTTAAAAGAAATAACACCGGTTAGACTTATAAAAAATAAATTTTACAACGACTTAGCAGCAACATACAACAGATCTGCTTCAAAACAGGAGCTTATTGAACTCTTGGGTAAAGGGCGAGCAAAAAAAGGAATGTTTGAAGGTAATACAGATGAAGGAGAACTAGAAATAGGTCAGGTTTCTTCTAACATAGATAACATTTTACCTGCTTCTCAAATTATTGAAGAAATAATTGATGAGTACAAAAGTAGTTTAATGGAAATTAAACAATGGGATTAAAATTTTTGTCTTACTTTAGAAAGGTTACTTCCAAAAAAATTTTTCAGATTGTCTTTTTTGGTTTGCTTGCGAGAGTGGTTTTTACACTTTTTTTTGCTAAAGCATATTATGGAACCGATAACATCTATTACAACTACGATAGCGGTGCATGGGCTTTGTGCTTTCAAAATCTCTACTATTATGGCCAATTTTCAATAGACATTACTCATCCATTAGGCTATTTTGTAAGAATGCCTGGATATTCTTTTTTTCTTGGTGTATTCTATCTTTTGTGTAACAAAGATTGGATTACCACTTTTTTTGTAGCCGGTTGGTTTCAAATTGCATTGGATACTCTTAATATCTATATGATTTATAGAATTACTTATCTCTTATCAAAAAATGAAAAATCGAGCTTAATTACTGCATTTATTTATGCTTTTTATCCTTTTATCATTGTTTGGAATCCTCTGTGTTATTCAGAGGTTCCAGCAGTTACTTTATTGCTATTAAGTTTGTTTATGATGCAAAAAAGGGAGAAAAAGTATTATGCATTTTTATCATTATCTTCTGTTTCACTTGGTATTTTATTTCGTCCGCAACTTTTTTTAATTCTACCGTTTATTATCCTCTATATTACATGGCCATATTTAAGAAACAAAAGAGCCTTAAGTATTCTTTCTTTACAAATGCTATTAGGGTTTGGTATTTTTTATATGCCTTGGCCTATGAGGAATTATGTTAATCATAATAAAATTTTGCTCACTCATGATCTTAGAGGTTTTGCCAATTGGGACAAGGATGTTATGTCGTTCACTTATTTTATTTATTCTGTTCAGGCAGAATGGGAACCTCAATTTAGTCAAATAATAAAAAACCAAAAAGTTGACTTCCCAAAAGGAGTTAATTTTTCCACGTCTGATAGCCTCTTGCTTTCACGTGCTTTTTACTTGAGTAAAAACTGTGGAAAAGGATTCAGCATGTGGAGAGGATATTGGAAAACGCCTATTGATGGCATATCATGTAATGATAGCATTAGCCAAATATTTTCTCAGCTTAGAGAAAAACAGATGAATCAAAATCCTATAAACTTTTGGATAAATTTGCCTTTAAAAAATCTAAAGAAAGCTATATTTAAAGAAAAATTATATGACACAAATTCTATGGTTAGAAAAATTGCATCTAGTTTTTTTTACTATAGAACTTTTTTAATTTTACTTGGTCTTTTTTGCACTATCTATCTAATAAGATTACAAAACTTCAACCTTTTTTTTGTAATGTCTTTAAGTTTTTTTGTACTCTTATATGTATCACTTTGTGCTGGAACTGGTCCATTGATGAGGAATATTGAAATAAGGTATTTTTTGCCGGCAGATATATTATTATTGATACCTATTGGACTATTTTTTGGAGAAAAATCTTTCCTTACTAAAAAATAATAAAACAGTGTTTCTTCTGAACAGTAAAGAAAGAGAAATTAGACCTTTACAGTTTTTTCAGGAGATATTATTTTTCCATAAGCAGGACACCTTTCGTGAGTTTTACAAGAAGTAATTATCATTGAAGTAAATACTGCTAAGGCTATGATTGCGAAATATTTTCTATAGTTCATATTAGTTCCTGATCAATTTTTTTTATAAATCATTACTACAAAAGTAATAATTATGTTTAACAAACAAAACTCGTATCCAAATAATTTTATTTCATCGAACAAAAACCCTTACATAATTTAGTAAGGGTTTTTGAAGTGTAAAATTAATGTTCTTCCTCGTCGTGAGTTAATGGCTCGGTTTGAGGGACAAAGTCATTCTCTTTTCCGGGCTTACTATAGTCGTAAGGCCATCTGTGCACCTCAGGCAAAGAACCTGGCCAATTGCCGTGTAAGTGTTCTACAGGTGCAGTCCATTCTAGTGTATTTGAATTCCAAGGATTTTGGCTTGCTCTTTTTCCTTTATAGATGCTGTAGAAAAAGTTAAACAAGAAAATACCTTGAGCTAATGCAGCCATAATTGCAAAACCAGTAATTACTATATTGATATTTTGTAAACTTTCGAACATTGGAAAATTTTCGTAAGTAAAGTATCTTCTTGGAGCACCTGCTAAACCAACAAAATGCATTGGAAAAAACACTCCGTAAACACCAACAAATGTCAACCAAAAGTGAACATAGCCTAATTTATTATTCATCATTCTTCCATACATTCTAGGGAACCAATGGTATACACCACAAAACATCCCAAATATTGCCGAGGCACCCATAACAATATGAAAGTGAGCTACAACAAAATATGTATCGTGAACATTTATATCTAGAGCAGAATCTGCTAAGATAATTCCAGTTATACCACCCGTAACAAAAGTTGAAACCAATCCAACGGCAAATAGCATTGCAGGAGAAAAAATTGAATTACTTTTCCAAAGTGTAGTAATGTAGTTAAATGCTTTTACAGCTGATGGTATGGCTATGAGGAGCGTTGTAAAAACAAAAACAGACCCAAGAAATGGGTTCATTCCTGTAATAAACATATGGTGTCCCCATACTATAAAAGATAAAAAACCAATGGCTAAAATAGAGCCAATCATTGCCCTGTAGCCAAATATCGGCTTTCTACTCATAGTAGAAATCACTTCAGATGTTATACCCAAAGCAGGTAAAAGCACAATATAAACTTCCGGATGGCCTAAAAACCAAAATAAATGCTGAAAAAGAATAGGACTACCGCCTGTTTGTTCTAAGGCCTGACCGCTGATAAAAATATCTGACAAATAAAAACTTGTTCCAAAGCTTCTATCAAAAATCAGCAATAAAACCGCACCAAACAAAACAGGGAAAGATAAAACACCCAAAATTGCTGTAACCAAAAATGCCCAAATAGTTAAAGGCATTCTGGTCATTGTCATACCTTTTGTTCTTAGATTAATAACAGTTACTATGTAATTTAATGATCCCAACAAAGAACCTACAATAAACAAAGACATAGAAACTAACCAGAGCGTCATTCCCAATCCAGAGCCAGGTATTGCTTCTGGAAGTGCGGAAAGCGGAGGATAAATTGTCCAACCAGCAGATGCAGGTCCACTTTCTACGAACAAAGAATAAACCATGATTACACTGGCAATAGCAAAAAACCAGTAAGAAAGCATGTTTAAAAAGCCCGAAGCCATATCTCTTGCACCCAACTGTAAAGGAATTAGCAGGTTAGAAAATGTTCCACTTAATCCACCTGTTAAAACAAAAAACACCATTATTGTTCCGTGTATGGTAACCAAGGCCAAGTACATATCCGGCGTCATTACTCCTCCGGGAGCCCATTTGCCCAGAAAATACTCTAAAATTGGGAAACTTTTTCCTGGCCATGCCAATTGAAGTCTAAAGAAAATAGACATCATCATTGCTAGAACGGCCATAAAAATTGCAGTAATTAAAAACTGCTTTGAAATCATTTTATGATCTGTGCTAAAAACATACTTACTCCAAAATGATTGTTCATGGTCATGGTGAGCATGAGCTGCATCATGATGTGAGTCATGATGAGAATCGTGGTGGTCGTGTGATAAAGAAGCGTTAGTATCCATATATTATTTTTTAATTTAAAGCCACTATATTTTTTGTTGAGTCTGAAGCAACAGTTGCTGCAGGAGTTTCTTCTTTTGCACCAAATGCTTTTTGTTTTGCAAGCCAGGCTTTGTAATCTGCCTCAGATTCTACAATAATATTCATTTGCATATTAAAATGAGAAGCCCCACATATTTTGTTGCACAAAAGAACGTAATCAAAATCCTGTTTATTGAGTTTTTTTCTCATTTCGGCGGTTGTGATTATTGGCTTAAAATGAAAGTAAGTCTCCATTCCTGGCACACAATTCATTTGAGCTCTAAAATGAGGCATAAATGCACTGTGAATTACATCACGTGAACGCAACACAAAATTTACTTCTTTACCAACAGGAATATGAAATTCGCCTTTTGTAATAATATCATCCATTGATGCATTATCTTTTTCATCTAGCGCCAAAGGATTTACATCTGTAATTAATTTATAATTTGTTTTACCAAGTTGGCCGTCCATTCCTGGATACCTTGCAGTCCAGTCGAATTGTTTTGCATACAATTCAATAGTAAGTGCATCTTTTGAGGCAGGAGTTGTAATATGATTCCAAGTTCTTAAACCGTAAATTATAATAACACTAAGAACAATTGCTGGAATAATTGTCCATATCATTTCAAGCTTAGTGCTGTGTGCAAAGAAAGTTGCTTTATTACCTTTTTTGTAGTAATATTTGGAGGCAAATAAAAATAATACTGCGTTTGTTAGTACAAAAACTGCAATAACAATATACATATTAAAATCCCATAAAGTATCTATTTCATTTCCATGTTCAGAAGCAGATACAGGAAGAATTACATGCTTATATTCTGCAATTTGCCAGATAAAGAAACCAATAATAAAAATTAAAAAAGCAAACATTAATTTTGCATTTATCCAATTATCTTTTTCGGTA